>JBBSUZ010000069.1:0-11523 GCA_038233965.1 Rhodothermales bacterium
CGGCGCGCCGTCTCGTGGTCGACCGTCCCGGGCGGGCACTCGTCGAGGACCATCATGATGTCCGACCCGATGTCGCGCTGCGTGTCCACGACGGACTCGGGGCTGAAGAACAGCTTGTCGCCGGTGAGGTGGCTGCGGAAGGCGACACCGTCCTCGGACATCGTGCGCAGGCCGGCGAGCGAGAACACCTGGAAGCCGCCCGAGTCGGTGAGGATGGGGCGGTCCCACGCGATGAAGCGGTGCAGGCCGCCCGCGGCGACGAGCGTCTCGCGGCCGGGCCGGAGCGTGAGGTGGTACGTGTTGCCGAGGATGATCTGCGCGCCGATGTCCTCGGTGAGCGCGCGCGGCGCGACGGCCTTGACCGAGCCGGCCGTGCCGACGGGCATGAAGATCGGCGTCTCGATGGTGCCGTGGTCCGTGTGGAGCAGGCCGGCGCGGGCACCCGTGTCGGGGCAGGTCGCCTGGAGGTCGAAGGTCAGCGGCACGGCTGAGAGGGGCTGGTGACGTGCGGTCTGGAGTCTAACCGGCGCTCGAGCCAGA
Source organism: Rhodothermales bacterium (assembly GCA_038233965.1). Taxonomy (GTDB): domain Bacteria; phylum Bacteroidota; class Rhodothermia; order Rhodothermales; family Rubricoccaceae; genus DASVSE01. Next base: position 541 of record JBBSUZ010000069.1, read on the forward strand.
GCGAGCGCGAATCGCCTCGAACCGGCTGGATCTGATTTTTCCTCAAACAGAAAGGGCGGCGACCCGTGATGGATCGCCGCCCTTTGCGTGAGTCAGCGCGAGGCTCAGTAGCCGCCGCCACCGCCGCCGCTGTAGCCGCCACCGCTGCCGCCGCGGCTGCCGCCACCGCCGCCGTAGCCGCCACCGCTGCCGCCGCGGTCACCACCGCCGCCGCCGTAGCCGCCGCCACCGCCGTAGCCACCGCCACCACCGCCGCGGTTGCCACCGCCGCCGCCGTAGCCGCCGCTGCCGCCGCCGTAGCCGCCACCGCCGCCGGCCGGACGCTCGGTGCGCGGGCGGGCCTCGTTGACTGTGAGGGGACGGCCTGCCATCTCGGTGCCGTTGAGCTGATCGATGGCGGCCTGGCCCTCAGCCTGGTCCGTCATCTCGACGAAGCCGAAGCCGCGCGAGCGACCGGTATCGCGATCCTTGATAACCGTGGCGCTCTCGACAGAGCCGAAGGCCTCGAACTGCTCCCGGAGGTCGTCGTCCGACGTGGAGTACGGGAGGTTTGCGACGTAGATATTCATTAAAACGGGGTATGGGGAGCGCCGACGTCGTTCTGATCCGGTGTTCTACAAGGCTCGACTTGAAACCGTCGGCCCCGCGCGCTCGCTGGAAGTCGACAAACCCGCATGCGGTCCTGAGGTTTCAGGCCGTCGGCGGGAGTGCCGGTCTGAAAATAGCGACGGGCCGAGCGGCGGACCGCCCGCAGCGGAGAAGATTCCGCGCCGCAGGGCGCGACGGCCCGCCGTGATCAGTCGAGCCCGTACGCCGCGGCGATCTCGTCCGGCGTCAGCGGGACGCGCTCGGCCTCGGGCAACGCCGCCTTCGTGACGACGTGCCGACCCACGGCGAGCACGTCGATGCCGGTCTGCCGGAACACCCGGAGGGCATCGGCGGGGCTGTGGACGATGGGCTCGCCGCGCACGTTGAAGCTCGTGTTGACGAGCACGGGGCAGCCGGGCGCGTCATCGGTGGCCGTCGCGCGCTCAAACGCGGCGAGCAGGTCGTAGAAGAGCCCGGCCCGCTCCCGCGTCACCGTCTGCACGCGCGCCGACCCGTCGACGTGCGTCACCGCAGGCAGCGGCGACGCCACGGCGTAGCGCCCGTCGAGGGCCGCCTCGCCGCGCTCGCTCAGCGCCTCGGCCCCGCGCACCTGCCCGACGAGGAGCATGTAGGGGGACTGGGGATTGGAGACTGTGGATCGGGGGTTGGGGAATGTGCGCTCTGTATCAGCGATCTCTTGGTCCATGGCCCCCCCATCCCTAACCCCCACCCCCTCTTCCCTCCCGATCTCGAAGACGTCAGCGGCCCGCTCCGAGAGGACGGCCGGGGCGAAGGGACGGAAGCTCTCGCGGAACTTGACCTGCACGTTGACGCGCTGCTGGACGTCGCGGCCGCGCGGGTCGGCGAGGATCGAGCGGCCGCCGAGCGCGCGCGGCCCGAACTCGGCGCGGCCCTGGAACCATCCGACCGTCTGGCCCTCGGCGAGCAGGCCGGCGACGCGGGTGACGACCTCGGCGTCCGTCGCGAACGTCTCGACGGCGGTGTCGGGGAAACCCTCTGCGGCAAAGGCGGCGGCGATCTCGGGCTCCGAGAACTCGGGGCCGAGGCGCGACCCGCGCATCGCGTCCGCAGGGGTTGCGGTGCGCGGGACGCCGGCCCAGACGTGCGTCGCCATGAGGGCCGCGCCGAGCGCGCCGCCGGCGTCGCCCGCTGCGGGCTGGATCCAGATCTGGTCGAACGGCCCTTCGCGCAGCAGCCGCCCGTTCGCGACGCAGTTGAGGGCGACGCCGCCGGCGAGGCACAGATTCCGCTCGCCCGTCTCGGCGTGGACGTGCCGCGCCATGCGGAGCACGATCTCTTCGGTGACGGCCTGCACGGATGCCGCGAGGTCCATCTCGCGGACCGTGATCGGGGACTCGGGCACGCGGGCCGGGCCGCCGAAGAGGTCGGCGAAGGCGCGGCCGGTCATCCGCCGCCCGGCGGCGTAGGTGAAATAGCGCTGGTCGAGGCGGAACGAGCCGTCGGGCTTGAGATCGACGAGCCGGTCCAGCATGAGGTCGCGGTAGACGGGCCGGCCGTAAGGCGCGAGGCCCATCAGCTTGTACTCGCCCGAGTTGACGCGGAACCCGCAGAACGTGGTCACGGCCGAGTAGAGCAGCCCGAGCGAGTGCGGAAAGTGCTGCTCGGCGCGGATCTCGAGCGTGCTGCCGTCGCCGACGCCCCACGACGTCGTCGCCCACTCGCCGACGCCGTCCGTCGTGATGAACGCGGCGCGCTCGAAGGGCGACGGGAAGAAGGCGGACGCCGCGTGGCTCTCGTGGTGCTCGGGGAAAAGGACCGGGACGCTCTCGGGCAGCCCGCCGAGGGCGTCCGTGATGCGGTCGCCGATCCAGAGCTTCTGCCGCAGCCACGGCGGCATCGCGTCGAGGAAGGCGGGCAGGCCGCGCGGGGCGCGCGTGAGGAAGGTCTCGAGCAGGCGCTCGAATTTGAGCAGCGGCTTGTCGTAGAACGCGACCGCGTCGAGGTCCTCGGCCCGGACCCCGGCGCGCTCGAGGCAGAAGGCGACGGCCTGCGCGGGAAACTCGGGGTCGTGCTTGCGGCGCGAGAAGCGCTCCTCCTGCGCGGCGGCCACGATCTCGCCGTCGCGCACGATGGCCGCCGCGGCGTCGTGGTACCAGCAGGAGAGGCCGAGAACGGTCATCGGGGCGCGCGCGGGGAGCGGCGAAAGGTAGCGGGCGCCACGAACCCCGGCGCGCGTGGTCGGTTTACGCGGCCTTCCCCCCTCGCCCTGCCATGCCCACGTTCCAGAAGCTCGTCGCGACGCGCCTCTCGCCCCACTTCCGCGACGTCGCCGAGATCGTCACCGAGGACGTCCCCGACCCCGGCCCGGGCGAGCTGCTCGTCCGCACGCGCTACGCCGGCGTCACCGCGACCGACGTCAACATCGCGGCCGGGCGCTACTCGTCCAGCCCGACGCTGCCGCTGGATCTCGGGGCGGAGACGGTCGGGGTGGTCGAGGCCGTCGGGGACGGCGTGGACGGGTTCGCCGTCGGCGACGCCGTCGGGACTGTGGGCATGGGCGGCTACCGCGAGATGCAGGTCGTGAAGGCGATGCAGGCGGTCCCGCTGCCCGAGGCCTCGACGGAGATGGTGTCGCTGTTCGTGAGCGGCCTCACGGCGTCGATCGCGCTCTCGGTGACGGGCGAGATGACGACCGGCGAGACGGTCCTGGTGACGGCGGCGGCGGGCGGGACGGGCCAGTATGCGGTCCAGCTCGCGCACCTCGCCGGCAACACCGTCATCGGGACGTGCAGCTCCGAGGAGAAGATGGAGCTGCTGCGCGCCATCGGCTGCGACCGGCCCGTCAACTACCGCGAGGAGTCGCTCGAGGACGTCCTCAAAGTGGCCGCGCCGCGCGGGCTGAACCTCGTCTACGAGTGCGTCGGCGGCGAGATGTTCGACACGGCGGTGCGGGCGCTGGCCGTGCGCGGCCGGCTCGTCAGCATCGGCTACATCGGCGAGTACGTGGACGGCGTCGAGAGCGTGACGGGCCCGCGGATCTACGCGCACCTGCTCCAGAAGTCGGCGTCCGTGCGGGGCTTCTTCCTGCCGCACTTCGCGCGCCATTACCCCGAGCACCTCGCGCGCCTGACGGGCCTGCTCGCGGAGGGGAAACTCAAGATCGAGGTCGACCCGACCGAGTTCGTCGGCCTCGACCGGGTCGCGGACGCCGTCGAGTACCTGCACGGCGGCACGAGCCGCGGCAAGGTGGTCGTGCGGTTCGATTGAACAGGTTCGGGGTTCTCGGTTCGTGGCACGAGCACCCCGTTTGTCACTCGCTTCAGCGCCCGCACCATCCGAACCCTGTACCCCGAACCATGAACCTCTCGTTCGACCTCACCGGCAAGACCGCCCTCGTCACCGGCGCGAGCCGCGGCATCGGGCGCGCCATCGCGCAGGCGCTCGCCGCAGCCGGCGCCAACGTCGTCCTCGCGAGCCGCACGCAGGCCGACCTCGACGTCGTCGCGGCCGAGATCGAGGCGGCGGGCGGACGCGCCCTCGCCGTCGCCGCCCACACCGGCTCCGACGACGCCGTCGAGGCCCTCGTCGCGCAGGCGACCGAGGCGTTCGGCGGGGTCGACGTGCTCGTCAACAACGCGGCGACGAACCCGCACTACGGGCCGGCGCTCACGGCCGACGCGGCGCAGTGGGACAAGATCTTCGACGTCAACGTGAAGGGCTACGCGCGGACGATCCGGGCCGTCGCGCCGGGCATGAAAGCGCGCGGCGGCGGGTCCGTGATCAACGTCGCGAGCGTCGCCGGCGAGCGGCCATTGCCGGGGATGGGCGTCTACTGCGTCTCCAAAGCGGCCGTGCTGATGCTCACCGAGGTGCTCGCGGCCGAGCTCGCGCGCGACCAGATTCGCGTCAACGCGATCCTGCCGGGCTTCGTCAAGACGGCCTTCTCGCAGGTGCTGTGGGAGGACGAGGCGGCCCAGAAGCGGACGCTCCAGCTCGTCCCGCAGCGCCGCATGGCGGACCCCGAGGAGCTCGGCCCGATCGCGCTCTACCTCGCCTCGGACGCGTCGGGATTCGTCACCGGCTCGCGGTTTCGCATCGACGGCGGGCAGCTCGTCGGGACGCCGGGCATGTGAGGCGGCGCGTCGGAGAAGACCGCGCCCGCGACGCGCCCCGTTTCGGCCAAGAGGTGGGCCTCGGTGGGCACGCGCGCGCCGTGCACACCCCCGGCTCCTAGTTTGACGGGCTGCGCGCCTCCACCGACGACCGAACCGCTTGAACATCCGACAGACTCTCGACGACATCCGCTACGGCGTCTCGCTGCCGACCCGCAAGAGCCTCCACGAGCAGTGGCTCGGCAACGTCCGAGGCGACCTCCTCGCCGGCACCGTCGTCGCGCTCGCGCTCATCCCCGAGGCGATCGCGTTCTCGATCATCGCCGGCGTCGACCCGAAGGTCGGGCTCTACGCGTCGTTTTGCATCGCCGTCACGACGGCGTTCGTCGGCGGCCGGCCGGGCATGATCTCGGCGGCGACGGGCGCGATGGCGCTCGTGATGGTGGCGCTCGTCCGCGATCACGGCCTGGACTATCTCTTCGCGGCGACGCTGCTCACGGGCGCGCTCCAGATCCTGTTCGGAGTCTTCAGGCTCGGGCGGTACATGAAGTTCGTGCCGCGCGGCGTGATGACGGGCTTCGTCAACGCCCTCGCGATCCTGATTTTCATGGCGCAGATGCCGATCATCCTGAGCGGCGGCGGGCCGGTGCTCGCCCTGATCGCGGCCGGGCTCGTCATCATCTACGGCCTGCCGCGGCTCACGACGGCCGTCCCGAGCCCGCTCGTTGCGATCGTCGTGCTGACGGCCGGCGTCATCCTGATGGGCGACGCCGGCCCGGCGCTGATGCGCGTCGGCGACATGGGCGCGCTGCCGACGGCGCTGCCCGCGTTCGGCCTCCCGAACGTGCCGTTTACCCTCGCGACGCTCGCGATCATCGGGCCGGTCTCGGTCGCGCTCGCGCTCGTCGGCCTCATCGAGTCGCTGCTGACGGCGTCGATCGTGGACGAGCTGACGGACACGACGAGCGACAAGAACCGCGAGTCGCGCGGGCAGGGCATCGCCAACATCGTCTCGGGCCTGTTCGGCGGGATGGCCGGGTGCGCGATGATCGGGCAGTCCGGCATCAACATCGCGTCCGGCGGCCGCGGCCGCCTCTCGACGCTCTGGGCCGGCGTCTTCCTGCTCGTGCTGATCCTCGTCCTGGCGGACTGGCTCGTGCTGATCCCGATGGGCGCGCTCGTCGCGGTGATGGTCATGGTGTCCGTCGGGACGTTCGACTGGTCGTCGCTCCGGACGCTCGGCTCGATGCCCGTCTCCGAGACGCTCGTGATGGGCGCGACCGTCGGGACCGTCCTGCTCACGCACAACCTCGCGCTGGGCGTCTTCGTCGGCATCGTGCTCGCGGCGCTGCTCTTCGCGCGGCGCGTCGCCGAGGTCGCGTTCATGACCGACGCCCTCAGCGCGGACGGCCGCACGCGGACCGTCGCCGTCTCGGGCCAGCTGTTCTTCGCGACCGTCACCGGCTTCCTCGCCCACTTCGACGTCGGTGAGGACATCGACCGGCTCGTCCTCGACCTCTCGGGCGCGCACGTCTGGGACGCGTCGGCCGTCGCGGCGCTGGCCAAGGCCGTCTCGAGGTTCGAGGCGCGCGGCGTGACCGTCGAGGTCGTCGGGCTGGACGCGCCGAGCGCCGCGCTCGTCGAGCGCCTCGACGCGACCGCGCTCGCCGGCGCCCACTGAGCGCGCGTAACATGTCGCGCCGCTCACGTTCCGCGCCGTGACCTCGATCTCCGCCGCCCGCCTCAGCCTCGTGGTCAGCCTCGTCGTGCTGGCGCTGAAGGTCGTCGCGTACCAGCTCACAGGCTCGGTCTCGCTGTACTCGGACGCGCTCGAGTCGGTCGTCAACGTCGCCGCGGCGGGCGTGGCGCTGTTCGCGATCCGCGTCGCGATGGCCCCGCCGGACGCGGAGCATCCGTACGGGCACACCAAGGCCGAGTACTTCTCGGCCGTCGTCGAGGGCGCGCTGATCGTGTTCGCGGCCGTCGAGATTGTGCGCGCGGCGTGGGGCCGCTTCGAGTCGCCGCTCGCGCTCGACGCGCCCGGCGCGGGCATCGCCGTCGCCATCGCCGCGACGGTGCTGAACGGCGCGTGGGCGAGCGTGCTCGTCCGCACGGGCCGCCAGCACCGCTCACCCGCCCTCGTCGCCGACGGCCGCCACCTCTGGAGCGACGTCGTGAGCACGGTTGGCGTGCTGGCCGGCATCGGGCTCGCCGTGGCCACGGGCTGGTGGATTCTGGACCCGCTGCTGGCCGTCGCGGTCGCGGTCAACGTCGTCATCGTCGGCATCCGGCTCATCCGCGAGTCGGTCGGCGGGCTGATGGACGAGAGCGTGCCGGCGGGCGAGCTGGAGACGATCCAGGCGGCGATCCTCGCGGCGATGGGAGAGGCGCTCGAAGCGCACGCGCTCCGCGCGCGGCGGGCAGGCTCGCACACGTTCGTCGAGTTCCACCTCGTGATGCCGGGCTCGGCGACGGTCGAGGCCTCGCACGACCTGTGCGACCGGCTCGAAGCAGCGGTTCAGGCGGCGGTCGAGGGGTCCAGCGTCACGATCCACGTCGAGCCCGAGAGCAAGGCGAAGGGCCATGGCGGCGTCGTCGCCGTCGGCTCGGGCGTGCCGCACACGTTTACGTGAGGGGATTGGGTGTTAGGGATTGGGGACTGGTCTGATCGGATCAGGTACCGCCCGGACGGCTCAGCTAGACTCGGGTTCTCTCATCCGCCGATCCGATGCGCCTCGTCCTGCTGCTCGTCCTCGTCTCCGGCTGCGTCACGACGCACCCCGCGCCGCTCGACACGCCGGCCGGCCGCGATGCCCTCAACGCTCGCACGTCGGGCCGCGTCGCGACGCTCTATGCCGGCGGCGAGCGCCACGCCGCCCGCGAGGTCCACGTCGGCCCCGACGAGACGACGTGGGTGGACCGCCTCACCGGCGCGCCGCGCTCAGCCCCGACTCAGGACGTCCGCGCCGTGTCGCTGCGGCAGCGGTTCGCGTGGCAGCCCCTCCTTATCGGAGCCGGCATCGGGGCCGCCACCGGGGCGCTCGCATCGGTCATGGATTCAGGCGGATGCGGCGGCTTCTTCTGCTTCACGCCCACGCCCCTGGAGTACATCGCAACGTTCGGCCTCGGTGGGGCCGCGATCGGAGGCGTCGTCGGGACGTCGCAGACCGAGCGGTTCGTGCCGCCGCGGCGCGCGGGCGTCCGGCTGGACACGCTGCGGTAGGACCCGATCCGCGGCCGACGCGTCCACCGAGCGCCTCACCGCCGCCGCGATGCCCGCCGACCTCGACGCCCTGCTCCCGCGCGTCCGCGCGTTCGTCCGGGACCGCTGCGTGCCGCTCGAGCCGCTCCTGCTGACGCACGACTACGCCGCGCTCGAGCGCGAGATGGACGCCCTCCGCGCCGACGCCCGCGCTCAGGGCCTCTGGAACCTGGCCCTCGGGGAGGCCCACGGCGGCGCCGGCCTGTCGCTGCCCGACTACGGCCGCGTGTCCGAGGCGCTCGGCTGGAGCCCGCTCGGCCACTGGGCGACGAACGGGCAGGCGCCCGACATCGGCAACGCCGAGCTGCTCCTCGCCGTCGCGACGGATGCCCAGCAGCGCCGGTTTCTCGACCCGCTGCTCGACGGGTCGGTCCGCTCCTGCTTCGCGATGACCGAGCCCGAGCACGCCGGCTCCAACCCGACGACGCTCTCGACGACCGCGACCGGCACGCCCGGCGGCTTCCGCATCGACGGCCACAAGTGGTTCACGACGGGCTTCGACGGCGCGGCGTGGATGATCGTGATGGCCGTCACCGAGCCGGACGGAAAGCCGCACGAGCGGGCATCGATGCTCCTCGTCCCGACGGACGCGCCGGGCGTCGAGCACGTCCGCCGGCTGCGCGTGATGGGCGACGCCGGCGCGGGCTGGATCTCGCACTCCGAGATCCGCCTGAACGGCGTCGAGGTGCCAGCGAGCGCGCTGCTCGGGCCGCGCGGCGGCGGCTTCGCGCTCGCGCAGGCGCGCCTCGGGCCGGGCCGCATCCACCACTGCATGCGCTGGATCGGTGTCTGCGAGCGCGCCCTGAGCCTGCTCTGTACGCGCGCCGTCGCCCGCGTCATCGCGCCCGGCACGACGCTGGCCGACACCCAGTCCGTCCAGTTCGCCATCGCCGAGAGCCGCGCCGAGATCGACGCCGCCCGCCTGCACGTCCTCGACGTCGCCGCGCAGATCGACCGCGCCGGCGCCCGCGCGGCGCGCGCCGGCATCTCGGCCATCAAGTTCTCCGTCGCCGGGACGCTGCTGCGGGTCGTCGACCGCGCGATCCAGGTCCACGGCGGCCTCGGCATCCTCGACGACACGCTGCTCGCCTTCTGGTACCGCCACGAGCGCGGCGCGCGCATCTACGACGGGCCGGACGAGGTCCACAAGGGCGTCGTCGCCCGCGAGGAGCTGCGCCAGTACAGGCCGGTAGCCAGTAGGCCATAAAAGCGCCGATTACTTTTCCAGGACGTCCCCTGTCCCTCGGGATCGGGTGAACCCGAACCGAGGGACAGGGTGAGGGGCCGCCAGTTCATCTCAACGCACTGACCGATGCCCGACCTCGTCCAGCCCCGCGACCCGCTCGACGTCCCCGCACTCGCCGCGTGGCTGCGCGAGACGCTCGGCGTGGAGGAGACGCCCGCCGTGCACCAGTACGCCGCCGGCTTCTCGAACCTGACCTACCGCCTCGACGCCGGCGACCGGACGCTCGTGCTGCGGCGGCCGCCCCTCGGCGCGCACGTCCGTGGCGGGCACGACATGGGACGCGAGGTGCGCCTGCTGACGGCCCTCGCCGGCCACGTGCCCGTCCCCGACGCGCTCGCCTTCGAGCCGACCGGCGACGTCCTCGGCGCGCCGTTCTACGTCATGGAGCACGTCGCTGGCACGATCCTGCGCTCGACCGACCCCGAGCCGCTCGGCGCCGAGGCGATGGCGCGCGTCGCGGCGTCGCTCGTCGGGACGCTGGCGGAGCTGCACGCGCTCGCGCCCGAAACGGTCGGGCTCGGCGACCTCGGGACTCCGGATGGGTACGTCGGGCGGCAGGTCGCGGGCTGGACGAAACGGTACCTCGCCGCGGCGACCGACAGCGTCCCGGACCTCGACCGCGCCTTCGCGTGGATGGCCGAGCACCAGCCGCCCGAGGCCGGCGCGGCCGTCATCCACAACGACTTCAAGTACGACAATCTCGTCCTCGATCCCGACACGCTCGGCGTCCGCGCCATTCTGGACTGGGAGTTGGCGACGGTCGGCTGCCCGCTGATGGACCTCGGGTCGAGCCTCGGCTACTGGGTCGAGCCCGGCGACCCGCCCGCGCTCCGCGCCGCCGCGCTCAGCCCGACGTGGTGGCCCGGCAACCCGACGCGCGAAGGCCTCGTCGCGATGTACGAAGCCGCGACGGGCCGGACCGTCCTCCACGCGCCGTTCTACACCGTCTACGGGCTGACGAAGCTGGCCGTGATCGCCCAGCAGATCTACCAGCGGTGGACGCTCGGGACGGCGCGCGACCCGCGCTTCGGCGGGCTCGGGCATGTCGTGCGGGCGTGCGGCGAGGCGGCCGCGCGCATCATCGACACGGGGCGGATCTCGGCGTGACCGCGTGTCCGATCTTGCGGGACGACGGCCGGCGGTTCCACAGCAGACGCCCCAGCGGGGCGTCTCTACGGGTGCCGACCTCTCGGACCGCCTCCTTTCCCCGATCACCGCTCCCCATGGATCTCCTCTCCGCTCCCGACGCCCCCGCTGCCGTCGGACCGTACAGCGCCGCCGTCCGCGCCGGCGGCTTCGTGTTCTGCTCGGGCCAGACGCCGCTCGACCCCGCGACGGGCCGCCTCGTCGACGGCGACCTCGGCGACCAGACGCGCCGCGTGTTCGCCAACATCCGCGCCGTCCTCTCGGCCCAGAACCTGACGCTGGACGACGTCTGCAAGGTGGGCGTCTTCCTGACGACGATGGACGACTTCGCGGCCATGAACGCCGTTTACGCCGAGGCCTTTGGCGAGCACCGCCCGGCCCGCTCGACCGTCGCCGTGGCCGGCCTGCCGCTCGGCGCGCGCGTCGAGATCGAGGTGACGGCGCTGGCCCGGCCGGGACCGATGCCCCGACGCCCGACCCGGCGCCCGAGGCGCCCGACGACGGCCTCGCCGCGATCCGCGCGGCCTTCGAGGCGTACGCCGCCGCCTTCGAGGCGTACGACGCCGCGGCCGTCGTGCCGCACTTTGCCGTGCCCGCGCTGCTCGTCCGCGACGGCGTCCCGACGACGCTGGACACCGACGCGGACG
>JBBSUZ010000070.1:0-11513 GCA_038233965.1 Rhodothermales bacterium
CGACTACTACCAGCCAGAGGCGTACATCGTCTCGTCCGACACGTACATCGAGAAGGACATGGCGATCAACGAGGAGATCGACCGCCTGCGCCTCCGCGCGACGTCGGCCCTCGTGAGCGGCCGCCGTGACGTCATCATCGTCGCGAGCGTGTCGTGCATCTACGGCCTCGGCAACCCCGAGGAGTACAAGGCCCGCATCGTCACCGTGGACCCGCGCCAGCCACTCGACCGCGACGAGCTGCTGCGCCGGCTCGTGGACGTGTTCTACACGCGCAACGACGTCGACTTCGCGCCGGGCACGTTTCGCGTCCGCGGCGACACCGTCGAGATCTTCCCGGCCTACTTCGAGGACCAGGCGTACCGCATCTCGCTCTGGGGCGACGAGGTCGAGAAGATCGCCCGCATCGACCCGCTCACGGGCAAGGAGCTCAACCGCGAGGAGGGCCTGCTCACGATCTACCCGGCCAAGCACTTCGTGACGCCCAAGGACCAGCTCGACCGCGCGCTCGCGGGCATCGAGGAGGAGCTGCGGTGGCGGCTGGCGATCCTGCGCAACGAGGGCAACCTCGTCGCGGCGCAGCGCCTCGAGCAGCGGACGCTGTTCGACATCGAGATGATCAAGGAGGTCGGCTACTGCTCGGGCATCGAGAACTACTCGCGTCACATGGACGGCCGCGAGCCCGGCACGCGCCCGCACTGCCTGCTGGACTACTTCCAGCAGGAGTACGGCGACGACTGGATGATGGCCATCGACGAGAGCCACGTCACCGTGCCGCAGGTGCGCGGGATGTACAACGGCGACCGCGCGCGCAAGCTGAACCTCGTCGAGCACGGCTTCCGCCTGCCCAGCGCGATGGACAACCGGCCCCTCACGTTCGAGGAGTTCGAGACCTTCCAGCACAACACGATCTACGTCTCGGCGACGCCCGCCGACTACGAGCTCGAGCAGTCCGACGGCGTCGTCGTGGAGCAGGTCATCCGCCCGACAGGCATCCTCGACCCGGACGTCGAGGTGCGGCCGGTCGAGAACCAGATCGACGACCTGCTCGGCGAGATCCGGACGCGCGTCAAGGGCGGCGGGCGCGTCCTCGTGACGACCCTCACGAAGCGCATGTCCGAGGATCTCACCGACTACCTCGACAGCTTCGGCGTCCGCGTGCGCTACCTGCACTCGGATATCGACGCGCTCGAGCGGGTCGACATCCTCCGCGACCTGCGGCTCGGCGCGTTCGACGTGCTCGTCGGCATCAACCTGCTGCGCGAGGGCCTCGACCTGCCCGAGGTCAACCTCGTCGCCATCCTCGACGCGGACAAGGAGGGCTTCCTGCGCTCCGAGCGCTCGCTCATCCAGACCGCCGGCCGCGCCGCCCGCAACGCGGACAGCCTCGTCGTGCTCTACGCGGACCGGATCACGGACTCGATGCGGCGCATGATGGAGGAGACGGACCGCCGCCGCGAGATCCAGCGCGCCTACAACGTCGAGCACGGCATCACGCCGACGACGGTCGTCAAGAGCACCGAGCAGGTGCGCCTGGGCACCGCCATCGCGGACCACAAGGACTCGCAGGACGAGCGCCGCGCCAAGGAGGGCGTTCAGTACTATGCCGGCCCGGAGCAGCTCACGCGCGTCGCGGACCCGGTCGTGAAGTACCTCACGCCGGACCAGAAGCGCGACCTCATCGCGCAGCTCACGCGCGAGATGGAGGCGGCGTCCGAGAACCTCGAGTTCGAGAAGGCCGCCGAGCTCCGCGACTCGGTCGCCCAGATCGAGGCGTCGCTCGCCGCCTGACGCCGATTCACCGACTTCGGGGAGGGCGCGGCAGCCGGCGGACGCTGAGATTGGGAGTCACCCCGTCCGGCTCCCATGACCCGCTTTCTCTGGACCGCGCTCGTCCTGCTCACGGCCGTCCCAGCGCACGCGCAGACCTGCGCCGGCGTCGTCCGCCTCACGTTCGTTGACCCGACGACGTCGGCGCGGCCGCTTCCGCTCATCGCGATCCGCGACGTCGACGTGCAGGCGCTCTTTCTGACGGGCCCGGTCGCAGCCGGCACGACGCCCGTGTCCGACTCGGTGTCGGCCGACGGGTCTCGCACGGTCCACCTGCCGTCGTACGCCGACGCATACGTCCCCGGGACCGTCCTCGCGCTCGCGCCCCGGTGCGGGACGTCGCTGCTGCACCTCGTGCTCGAGCACCAGGACACGACGATGACGCTGGACCTGTACAACGTCCCGAACCACATCGGGCTGAGACTCGACGCGCCGGTCCCGTTTCGTCACGGCCGCTACGTGTTCGACTTCGACACCGCGCGGCGCGTCGAGCGCGGCGTCTACTCGGCCGCCGACGTCCGGCCCGCCGGGCGCTGACACCGCGTCAGCGGGCGACCGTCACGGGTTGCGTGGAGACGCCGCCCGGCGCGCGGAGCACGGCGAGGTACGTGCCCGCCGGAAGGTACGACGCGCTCCATGACGCCTCGTGGCGGCCCGCGCCGAACGCGCCCCGCGCGAGCGTCGCAACGCGGCGTCCGAGGACGTCGTACAGGCCGAGGTCGACGTCGCCGGCGTCGGGGAGGGTGAAGACGAGAGTGGCGCGGCCGCGCGCCGGGTTGGGCCGGGGCCGGTCGAGCGCGAGGGCGACGGGCTCGGGTCCGGGTGCACCGGCGACGGCGGGCTGCTCCGAGCGGAAGACGCCCGTCGGCGTGCCGGCGTAGAGGTAGCCATCTGCGTCCTGGGTGAGCGCTGCGACCTGTCGGTTCGGAAGGCCGGCCCCGGCCGACTGCCATGTCGCGCCGCCGTCGACTGTCCGCTGGATGCCCCCAGAACCATGGACATAGACAGCCCCGTCGGCCGCGCGGAGCATGCCATCGGGCCGGCCGGGAGCGAAGCCGAGGACATCCCACGCGTCTCCGTTCTCGAACGCTCGCGCTAGCCGGTACGTGGTGGCATCGTTCGTCACGACCAGGAAATGGCCGCCGCTGATCGGTGCGATGGCGTCGACCGACCCCTGCCGAACGACGGCCCACGTCCGGCCATCGTCGTCCGAGCGCATCAGGGCGCCTCCGGCCCCGTGTACGAAGGCTGTTTTATGGCCGGCGAAGAGCGTCCCACCGTCACCTTCGAGCAGAGCGGCGACGGGCCCGAAGTAACTCTGAGATGTTGTCTGAACCCACGTCTGTCCGTCGTCCTCCGACCGGAACACGTCGCCCCGCTCCGAGATTAAGTTGGAGGTAGAGGTCCCGGCGAGGAGCGTGCCGGACCCCGTTCGCAGGATGACGTCGACGTAGGAAGCATTGGAAGGGTGGAGAGGTGGAAGCGACGTTGTCGTCCACGTCTGCCCTCCATCGGATGTGCGCGAGATGCGACTGTCCGACCCGACCAGAATCGTCCCGTCCGCCAGAACGAGCAGCGTGCCGATGTATCCGACGGAGGGTGGCGGTGGGACGCGGTTCCACGTCACTCCGCGGTTCTGCGTCCGGTAGATGGCGGGCTGCTCGAAGCGCCACGTCGTGAAGACCGTCCACGGTCCCGCGCTGGACGCGATGGACGCGTCGGGCTCCTGCGAGACGCCGGCATCAATCCGAACGACGGTCCCTGTCGCAAGGTCGATACGCCTTGCCCCGCCTGCGTACAGGGTGAGGTGCAGGAACGGGGACGACGTGCCGGGTGGGAGTAGGGCCGCCGCTTCGCCGTCCTGGTAGACGATTGCCCACGAGGCGCCGTTGGTTGAGCGGACAACGGTGGACCCTTCCGTCGAAGCCGACGTGTAGTAGAGGAAGCCGTCGGAGCCCGCTTCGAGCGCGCCGACGTAGGGCGTCAGCGCCGGCCCGGCCGTCTGCCACGTCAGGCCGGCGTCGAGCGAGCGCGCGAACGAGCCGTCGCGACGCACGAGGAAGGCATCGCCTGAGGGGAGTTGAGTGACGCGGCGGCCGGGCGCGGGCTCGTCCAGCAGCGCCCACGTCGTGCCCCGATCTGCGGAGCGGTAGAAGCTCTGGTTACACCGCAGCAGCAGCGTCCCATCGTCCAGCATGCCGAGGTCGTCTCCGTTGAGGTAGCACGTATCCGCCGGTCTGCCGGCGACGACCCACACCGCGGCGTCACGGCGATACGTCTGCCCACGAGAACCGACGGCGACGACGGCTCCGTCTGGCAGCGCACCGAGGCCAACGACCCGCATGTCATCGAGCCCGTCGATATGCCACGTCACGCCGTCGTCGGTGGAGGCGAGCACACCGAACGGGGGCGTCGCAACGAAGCGCGTGGTGCCAGACGCCGCCCACGCGACGGCATGCACGTCGCGCAGCGAGTCCTGCGTGACGCGCATCCACGGACCGTCATTCTCGCTTCGGTAAAGGCCAGCATCGGTCCCCGCGATGAGTGCGCCCGAGGGCGTCCGGAAGAGCAGATCGGCCGAGAGCGGCGCGGGCTCCACGAGGCCTGCCGAGGCGGGCACCCAGCGGACGGGCGGGGCCTGCGCGTGCACGGCAGCGCCCAGGCAGAGGACGACGGCGAGAAGGAGCGAACGGGCCATGGGCGCGCGGGCGGGCGAGTCTGAAACATAGAAATCCACGACCGCCCGGCACGTCCTATTCGCCGTGCACCGTCCCGACGTCCTCGAGCAGCGCGTCGACCGACGGGAGGTCGTGGTACCAGTCGTGGTGCTTGCTCCAGCGCTTGCACGCGAGGCAGACCGTCTCGCGCCAGACGTGGCGGCACTTGGGGCACTGCCCGCCGGTGTCGAACGTGTTCCAGACGTGGCCGCACGAGCAGGCCCACCGGTCCGAGGCCGTCGGCTCCCACGTGCACTTGGGGCAGGCGATCTTCATGCTGCAGAATCGAGGATGGAGGCGTGCAACGGGCGACGCGTGGCCCGGTTCACGGGCGGACCGAGGTAGTCCAAACGGATCAGGTCGCACGACTCGGAAACGGGCACCTTTGCGTCGCCACTCCCCCGCCGCACCGATGCGCCTCGCCTGCCTCGCACTCCTGCTGACCCTCGCTCCGTGCGCCACCGCGCAGGTCGGCAGCATCCTCGACCGCGCCAACGGCGTCCTCTGGATCGCGTACCAGTTCGAGGGGCTCGACGCGCCCGCCCGCACGTCGATGGCGGTCGCGCTCGGGACGACGCTGGTCGTGCCCGCACTCGCGCTCTCGACCGCCGACGCCGGCGTGCCGCTCGCGGTCGCGGCTCCGGTGGCGCTCGCCGCGCTCGTCATCGGTCCCGAGGCCGGGTTCATCGCGGCCGCCGACGCGCGCGCAGGGCTCACGGGGGCGCTCGTCCGCGCGGCGGCCGTCGGCGGAACGGCGGTGCTGCTGCTCAACGTGGACTTCTCGACCAGTGGACTCGGGGGCGTCGCGGTCGCAGGGCTCCTCATCTTTCCCGGCCTCGCAATCGTCACGATCTCGCAGGCGATCGACCAGGCGAGACTGCGCGACCACCTCCGTGCCGCGTCCCGCCGCCGACAGGGCACGCCGGACCTCCAGCTCGGGCTCGTCCGGGGCAGACCCGGACGTGGCGCACCCGGTGTCGTCCTGACGTGGGCACTGTGACGGCCGGGCACCGTCCGTGTCCGCGCGAAGACGGAAGGAACATGCCGCCCGCGCCTTGGCCCGGCCCGCGGGCCGTTCTACCTTCCGGGCCGCCTGTTCCGCACGGCCACACCCGTGCCCTTCCGACTCCGGACCGATGAAGACTGACCTCCACCCCGACTACACGTTCGTCTCCGTTCGCCTCGCCGACGGGACGGAGTACACGACACGCTCGACGATGACGGCGGACACGTACGCCGCCGAGATCGACTCGTCTAACCACCCGTTCTACACGGGCAAGAAGACGATGGTCGACACGGCCGGCCGCGTCGAGCGCTTCCGCCGCCGGTACGGCAACACGCACGCGACGCAGCTGACGGCCAACGAGGCTGAGGCCGCCGCCGCTGAAGCAGCCGAGACGGCCGGCGCGGAGACGGCTGAAGCCGTCGAGACGTCTGAGACGGCCGAGGCGTAAGCCTCCCCCGCACCCGCTGCGCGAGGCGGTCCGCTCCGGCGGGCCGCCTCGTCTGTGTTGGGCGCCGGCTTACGGCCGCAGCAGCGTCTTCCCGACGTTGCCCCGCCCTTCGAGGTGCCGGTGCGCCTCGCCCGCCTCGTCGAAGGAAAAGACGCGGTCCACATGCGGGCGGATCGCGCCCTCCTGCCACAGGTCCAGCAGACGGTCGGCCCAGCCGGCGACGCGGTCCTGCGCCGTCCACAGGTGCCCGACGTTGACGCCGAGGACGCCTGTGTTGGCGCTCATGAGCGAGAACGGCATCGAGCGGAGCCACGGCGCGCCCAAGACGGCCTTCGCGAGTCCCAGCTTGCCCTCGCCCGCGGCCGACGAGACGCCGTACACGACGAGGCGGCCCGACGGCGCGAGCGCGTCCATGCTGCGCCCCCAGTGCCGCCCGCCGACAGCGTCGAGCACGAGGTCCACGCCCTCGCCATTCGTGAGCCGCTCAACTTCCCGGACGAAGTCGCGTCCGCGGTAGTCGATCGCGTGGTCGTAGCCGCGCTCGCGGACGTAACCGTGCTTGCCCGGCGAGGCCGTCCCGAACAGCTCGACGCCGTACAGCTTCCCGATGTCCGCGCACGCCGTGCCGACGCCGCCCGAGGCGCCGTGGACGAGCACGCGCATCCGCTGGCCGAGCTCGTCGGCACGGCGCACGCTGCCCATCACGACCATCATCTGGAACGCGGTGAGGTAGTTCACCGGGATCGCCGCGCCGACCTCGGCGCTCATCCCCTCGGGCCGGCGGAAGACGCGGCCCTCGGGCGAAACGACGTGCGACGCGTAACCGCCGAAGCGCGTCAGCGCGATCACCGGATCGCCGACGGCGAACGCCCCGGCGCCTGGTCCGACGGCCGCGACCGTCCCGGCGACTTCGTAGCCGACGACGGCCGGCAGCGGCGGGGCGTCCGGGTAGAGGCCCTGCCGCGCGAGCACGTCGGCGAAGTTGACGCCGGCGGCCTCAACGGCCACGAGGACCTCGCCGCGACCGGGCACAGGGTCGGGCGCGTCGCGGACCTCGAGGACGTCGGCGCCGCCCGTTCGGGGAATCCAGACCTGGCGCATCGCGGAACGGGGGCACGTGAACCGGACAAACGCTGCGGCGGCCGGTGTAGGTTCGGCGCTCACCCACTCTGCCCCGATGCTCCTCGAGAACCAGGTCGCCCTCGTCACCGGTGCCAGCCGCGGCGCCGGCGCCGCCATCGCCCGCCGCCTCGCCCGCGACGGCGCCGCCGTCTGCGTCAACTACCTCGCGAGCGCGGACAAGGCCGAGGCGGTCGTCCGGGAGATCGAGGACGCCGGCGGTCGGGCCTTCGCGCACCAGGCCGACGTCACCGATCCGGCGGCCGTCGTGGCGATGGTCGAGGCCGTCGTGGCCCGCTACGGGCGCGTCGACGTCGCGGTCTCGAACGCGCTCCCGAGCTACGCCTTCGACCCCGCCGCACCGTACGTGAGCGTCGCGACGACGACGATGGACCACGTGCGGGCGCAGGTAGACGGCGCGGTCGGCGGGGCGCTGCACCTCGCGCAGGCGCTCCTGCCCGTGTTCACCGCGCAGGGCGGCGGCTCGATCGTGACCGTCGGGACCAACCTCGTCTACAACCCCGTCGTGACGTACCACGACTACACGGCGGCCAAGGCCGCGCTCGTCGGGCTCACGCGGACGCTCGCGCAGGAGCTGGGGCCGCACGGCGTGCGCGTCAACCTCGTCGCCGGCGGGCTGCTCGAGATGACCGACGCCTCGGCCGTCACCACGCCCGAGGTCTTCGCCTACATCGCCGCGGCGACGCCGCTGCGGCGGACCGTCACGCCTGAGCAGTTCGCCGACGCCGTCCTGTTCTTCGCGTCGCCGCTCTCGGCCGCCGTCACCGGCCAGTGCCTCGCCGTCGACGGCGGCCTGACGATGGCCTGAGCGCATCACCGAGCACGCGAGTCACCGTGCGCTCCTACGCACTCACCACGGATTGGTACACGTCGCCGGGACGCCCTGGCTCGTCCCCGGGGTGTACGACTCCCGCATCGGTGCGCCCGGCGTGGTCCGGGTCCGGATTCGGACCTGGAAGCAGTCCTGCGACGGGCCGTAGACGAACACGCCCACGTCGAGGAGCGTGTCGTCCGACCCGAACGAGGCCGACGAGACGCCCATGTGCGCGTAGCTCGAGTTCTGGTCCCACAGGAAGACGTACGTGCCGTTGCCGGTGGGCGCTTCCTGGCAGGCCCCGTTGCCGCAGGACCGTGCCACGACGTTGGAGTAGCCGAGCGCGTCGAGCGTCAGGCCGGTCAGCGCGTAGGCACCCTGACCGCCGCCGGCCGCCTTCGGCTTCGCCTTCCACGCGACTGCGTTCGCCGCGATCTGCACCGCCTGGGCGGTGTAGTTGTCGATGTTCGTCTTGCGCTGGTTCTCGTTGAACGACTGGATGCCGACGACGACCGCGAGACCGACGATGACGATCCCGATCACGAGCAGGAGGAGCTGCTGCTGTCCCATAAGGGCTTAGGTATGGGTAGAACCGCTCCACGCCGAGCGGTGCACGCCCGAAATAGGCGGCGAGCGGCCAATAGGCAAGCTCTGTGCCGGGCACCTTTGGCGCGGCGGCGGGTACCGGTCGGTCCCACCCAACCTGCCTCATGTCTCTGAACGCCGTCCCCCTCCTCGTCGCCAAGCGCGACGGCCACACGCTCGCGCCCGAGGACATCCGCGCGCTCGTCGATGCCTACACCGCGGGCGACGTGCCGGACTACCAGATGGCGGCGTTCCTCATGGCGTCGTTCATCCGGGGGCTCGGCCCGGCCGAGGGCGTCGCGCTCATGCAGGCGATGCTCCACTCGGGCCAGGTCCTGGACCTCTCGGACATCCCGGGCCTGAAGGTGGACAAGCACTCGACCGGCGGCGTCGGCGACAAGGTGTCGATCGTGCTCGCGCCGCTCGTCGCGGCCTGCGGCGTGCCCGTGCCGATGATCTCGGGCCGCGGGCTCGGCCACACCGGCGGCACGCTGGACAAGCTCGAGGCTATCCCGGGCTTCGACGTCAACCTCGACCTCGCCGCCTACCGCCGCGTCCTCGCCGACGTCGGGACGGTGATGATCGGCCAGACGGCCGAGATCGCACCCGCCGACAAGAAGATCTACGCCCTCCGCGACGTCACGGGGACGGTCGAGGCGATCCCGCTCATCGCGGCGTCGATCCTCTCCAAGAAGCTCGCCGAGGGAATCGACGCGCTCGTGCTCGACGTCAAGTCCGGCCGGGGCGCGTTCATGACGGACGAGGCGCAGGCGCGCCTGCTCGCCGAGACGCTCGTCCAGATGGCGACCGACGCCGGCACGCCGACGGTGGCGCTGCTGACCAACATGGACGTCCCGCTCGGGCGGGCCTCGGGCAACGGCCCCGAGACCGCCGAGGCCATCCAGATCCTGCGTGGCGATACGCCCGACGGCGGCGGCTGCGAGGACGTCACCGACGTCACACTCGCGCTCGCTGGCGAGATGGTCTGCCTGGGCGGCAAGGCCAGCACGCCCGAAGAAGGCCGCGCGCTCGCGCAGAAAGCCCTCGACGACGGTTCAGCACTCGAGGTCTTCCGCCGCCTCGTTCACGCCCACGGCGGCGACGCGGCCGTCGTGGACGACCCGGCCCTCCTCTCAGGCACGCCCGTCGCCACCGTCACCGCCGCGCGCTCGGGCGTCGTCACGGACGTCGACGCGCGCCGGATCGCGCTCGCGGCCTTCAGCCTCGGCGCCGGCCGTGCCCGCAAGGAGGACGCCGTGGACCCGAAAGCGGGCGTCGTGCTCAACAAACGGCCCGGCGAGCCCGTAGAGGCCGGCGAACCGCTCGCGACGCTCTACGCCTCAGACCCGTCTCGCGCCGACCCGGACGCCGTCCGCGACGCCTTTACCCTCGGCGACGCGGCCTCCGCAGCCCGCCCGCTCGTGCTCGACCGGCTCGACGCGAACGGATGGCGCGGCTCGGGCGTTGCCTGAGCGGTTCGCCCCGTACCTTTCCGCCTCTCCCCTGCCCGACCGATTCTATGTGGAAGCGATTTCAGCGCCTGATCTCCTCGATCTTCGGCGGCGCGATCTCCGCGATGGAGGACCCCAAGCTCATCCTGGAGCAGAACATCCGGGAGCTGAACGACCAGGTCCCGAAGATGAACGAGAACATCGCGACGGTGAAAGCCAACGTGATGCTGCTCCAGAAAGAGTCCCGCCGCTACGATGCCGAGCTGACCTCGCTGACGTCGAAGGTCCGCGCCGCGATCACGGCCGGCCGTGACGACATCGCGCAGCGCTACGCGGTCCAGCTCCAGGGCATCAAGGAGGCGCAGGCGCGCACGGCCGAGCAGCTCCAGTTCGCCGAGCAGGCCTACGAGAAGTCGCTCCAGGTCAAGAAGGTCTTCATGCGCGAGCGCGAGAAGAAGATCGGCGAGGCCAAGGAGGCGCTCCGCGCCCACGAGCGCGCCAAGTGGCAGTCCAAGATCGCGGACACGCTCGAGCAGTTCGAGGTCGCCGGCGTGGACTCGACGCACGACGAGATGGTGCGCCGCGTCAACGAGCAGACGGCCAAGAACGAGGCGCGCATGGAGATGGCGCTGGACTCGATCGACACCGACGCGCTGGCCATCGAGGAGGACGCGAAGGAGATGGAGGGCGCCGAGCTCGTCCGCCAGTTCAAGCTCGAGATGGGCCTGGACGCGCCCGCGCCAGCCACGGCCGCGCCGGCCGTCCAGACGCCCGCCCTCGACGCGCTCGAGGACCTCGACCTCGGCGACAACGCCGGCTCGGACCGGACGCGCTCGAAGACGCAGTAACTGCGGGTGTTGGGGATTAGGGGTTGGGGTTCTCCCATACCGGCGAAACGCTCGGCTTGAAGCCCCCCAATCCCCAATCCCCCAAACCCAATCCTCATGTCCCCCGACGAGTTCAACCGGCTCAAAGAGGAAGAGAAGGCGCACCTGCGCCAGCTCCGCGACCTCAAGCAGCAGCACCGCGACGTGCAGCGCAAGGTGTCCATCCTGGGCGCGCTGCGCGGCATGGACGCCTCGGCCCTGACGGCGGAGACGGACGCCAGCACGGACGCGCTGATGCGCGACGCCGTCACGCAGGAGGCGCGCCTCGACCTCGCGATGGAGGACGAGGCCGCGCGCGCCAAGGCGGAAGCCGACCGGGCCGACATGCGCCAGGCCGACGCCGCCGAGCTGGTCCGCCAGATGAAGGCCGACGCCGGCGCGGTGGAGGGCGAGCGGTCGTCCCGCCCCACGTCCGACTCTGCCCGCACCATCGGCCGCACGCCCCCGCCCCCTGCCGACGTGCCCGACGCCCCCGGCGCTCCGGTCGCGCCGCGCGATGCCAAGACCCTCGGCCGCCCGAGAGGCCAGTAGCCAGTCGGCAGTTGGCCAGTGGCATGCTCTGTGCCAAGCCGTCTGCTACTGGCCACTGGCCACTTCCCACTGGCGCGCCGAAGGCGCTCCCCAATGCCCGACGATC
>JBBSUZ010000071.1:0-11412 GCA_038233965.1 Rhodothermales bacterium
GAGCGCGACGTCCGCCGGGTCCTCGTCCGGGCTGGCAGCGTCGCGGAACGTGCGGGCCCCGAGATCCGCGATCAGCGGAGCGTCGACGGGCGTGGCGCGGCGGACGGTCATCGGGCCGGCTTCTCCTGCACGGCCCAGGCGTTGCCGTCGGGGTCGTTGAAGAAGACGAACGAGTTCCACGGCCCGCCGTGGCCGTCGGCCCACGCGCCGTTCGCCATGTGCCGCACCGGACTGACGTCCACACCCCGGCCAGCGAGGTCGGCGCGCGCCGCCGCGACGTCGGTGACGACGAGCTGGAGGCCTTTCATCGAGCCCGGCTCCGACGCGACGAGGCCGGTCCCGATCGTGACCGAGCACGCCGAGCCCGGCGGCGTCAGCTGCACGACGCGCAGCGCGCCGTCGCGGTGGTCCACATCGACCGTGAAACCGACCTGTTCGCTGTAGAAACGCTTGGCCCGCTCCACGTCCGACACGGGCACGACGACGACTTCGAGTTTGTAGTCCATCACGGGGTGCCGGGCGTCCGGCGGTAGGCGACGAGAAAAGCGGCGGCGAAGAGAAGGTCGACCACGCCGGCGATGGCGACGAGCGCGTCGACACGGCCGGCCGCGAAGAGGGCGAGCGCGGGCACGCCGAACGCAAGCTTCTCGAGGATCGCCGGCAGCATCGCCATCCGCAGACGGACCGGGTCGCGCGCGATGAGCACGAACAGCACCTGCCACGCCAGCGCCACGCCGACGAAGCCGTAGAAGTGCTCGGGGCGCGCGAGCAGCCCGCCGCCCGGCATGCCGGCGCCGACCGGCGTCTCGAGCAGGTACTGCGGCAGGAGCGCGAGAAACCCGTAGACGGCGGCGACGAGGAAGGTGCGGCGGGCGAACGTCATAGGCGCGGATGCGAGGCGTCGGCGAAGGTAGAACCCGCGCGCCGTCTCGCGCCGTTCGCACGGCTCACGCGCCCGACGCCGAGTGCTCACCCAGGTCTCCGCCCCGCCCGCCGTCCGCCCCGCGCCGCTCCCCGCGACGCCGCCGCCCGTCGTGCCACCCACCCCACCGGCCGCCGAGGCCATCCTGACGGCCCGGCCGGCGCGCCGGCGCTTCCGCCTGCTGCGTGCCTACGCCGCGGCCCTGCGGATCGGGCTGAGCTATTTCGCCTTCTACGTCGCGACGCGCGTGCTCGGGCAGACGTGGGCCGCACGCCGCCGCGACGCGCTCCACACGCGCAACGGGCGGCGCATGCGGCGCGCGATCCTGCGCCTGCGCGGCCTGTTCGTCAAGGCCGGGCAGCTCGCGAGCGTGCTCACGACGGTCCTGCCCGAGGCCTTCCGCGTCCAGCTCGACGGCCTGCAGGACCGCGTGCCGGCGGGCCCGTTCGCCTCCGTCCGCGCCCGCATCGTGGACGAGCTCGGGGCCGAGCCCGACGCCCTCTTCGCGACGTTCGACCGCGCGCCGGTCGCGAGCGCGTCGCTCGCGCAGGTCCACCGCGCGACGCTCCACGACGGCCGGGCCGTGGCCGTCAAGGTGCAGCACGACGACATCGAGGCCATCGCCGCGCTCGACCTGCGCGCCATCCAGACCATCCTGCGCGTCGTCGGGCGCGTGTTCGGCATCCGCGGGCTGCGCGAGCAGATGCGCCAGATCGAGCTCGTCATCGCCGAGGAGCTGGACTTCACGCAGGAGGCGCGGCACCTCGCCGAGATCTCGTCGAGGTTCACCGGTGTGCGCGGGGTCGCGTTCCCCGAGACCATCGCCGACCGCTCCGCGCGGCGCGTGCTCACGACGACGTGGCAGGACGGCATCCAGTCCGGCAACCTCGACGCGCTCGACGCGGCCGGCATCGACCGCGCCGCGCTCGCCGAGCGCCTGCTGAGCGCGTACGGCCGCATGATCTTCGAGCACGGCGTCTACCACGCCGACCCGCACCCCGGCAACCTGCTCGTCCGCCCGACGCCCGGCGACCCGGCGGGCACGCTCGTCTTCCTCGACTTCGGCGCGACGGCGCACCTCACGCCGGACATGCGCCGCGGGCTCGCCGAGATGATCGCGGCCGTCCTCGCCCGCGACGCACGCCGCGTGACGGCCGCCCTGACGACGATGGGCTTCGAGCCGACCGGGCAGGGGCAGGCCGCCGAGGCCGTCGCCGCGTTCGTCGAGAGCGTCCACGCCCGCGTGCTCGACGGCCTCAACCCGCTCGCGATGCGCTTCGACGACCTCACGCTCGGCTTCGCCGTGCAGGCGCAGGCCGACGCGTTCGGGCAGATGAAGGAGGCCGGCGTGTCGGTCCGCGACCTCGCCGGGGCCTACCGCGTGCCCAAGGACTGGATCCTGATGGAGCGGACGGCGCTCCTGCTGCTCGGGCTCGGGGCGTCGCTCGCGCCGGGCCTGAACCCGCTGCGCGTCATCGCGCCGTACGTCGAGCCGCTCGCGCGCGCCTCGGCGCCGGACGTCTTCGCCGCCTTCGGCGACCGCCTCTTCGCAGGCGTCCAGCGCGTCTTCTCGCTCCCCGAGACGGCCGCCCGCGTCGTCGAGCGGGTCGACCGCGGCGACGTTCCGGTCCAGACGCCGGGCATCGAGGCGCGCCTCGGGGCGGAGGCCGCCCGCGTCGTCGCGGCCGCCCGGGGCGTCGTGTGGGCCGTGCTCGCCGCGGCGTGCGGCGCCATCGGCTACGCCGCGCACGTCCACGGCGACGGCGGGCTCGCGCTCGGTCTCGCCGCTGGAGCGCTCGTCGCCGCCATCGCCGCACTGCGCCGCCCCTGAGCGCCTGGGTCCGGTCGGCTAGATTGAGCGCCCGGACCGCCAGCGCTATGTCTCCTGCCCTCACCGACGGTATCGTTCGCTTCGACCCGCTCACGGACGCGACGGCCGATGCCTTCGCCGAGGCCGCGCAGGCCGCCGCGGCTCACGTCGGGGCGTGGATGACGCCCGCCCTCGTCCCGACCGCGCCCGAGGCGGTCGCCGCGTTCGTCCGGCAGTGGGAGCGCGAGCGCGCGGACGGCACGGGCGCGGGCTACGTCATCTCGCGCGAGGCGGCGCCGGTCGGGTTCGGCTTTCTCAACACGGTCCACCCGCAGCACCGCTTCGCCAACCTCGGCTACTGGGTGCGGCCCGAGGCGGCCGGTCAGGGCGTCGCGACCGTCGCGACGGTCCTGCTGGCGCGCGACGGGTTCGAGCGGCTCGGGCTCGTCCGCATCGAGATCCTGATGGACCCCGACAACGTGGCGAGCCGGCGCGTCGCCGAAAAGGCCGGGGCGACGTTCGAGGGGCGGCTTCGCAACCGGCTCGTGAGCCGAGGCGGCGTCCACGACGCGCTGCTGTACAGCCTCGTCCCGCCCGAGCCGACGCGTTTCTAGCCGGACGTGTCGCCGTACAACGTGCTCGTCCGGAGCGTGTGGGCGAGCTCGTCCGCGCGCTTCAGCCGCGTCTCCGGGCGCCTGGCGGATGTGACGTACGAGGCGAGCGACCGCTGCCGGCCGGGCGTCATCGCGAAAAAGCGTGCCGACGCCTCCGGATCGTCCGCGAGCGCAGCTTCGAACTCGTCGCCCAGATCGATGCGGTCAGGCTCAGGGTCTGGGTACGCGTCGACGAGGACGGTGTCGCCGAGCGCAGCCCTGATGTCGCGCAGCAGCGGCAGGCCGACGATCAGGGCCGGCGCGCCGCCCTGCGTCACGAGCGCGCGGCGGACCGGCACGCCGTTCAGCACGGCGATGACGCGGCGCGTGCCGGACGACGCGAGGCGCGCGGCGATGTCCGCCGGTACCGGCACAAAGTGATACCCCATGCCACCCGACTCGCGCAGCACGGGCGCGGCGAACGACTCGGGCGCGGTAGACGACTCGGGCGGCAGCGCGCTCACCGCAGGCGCAGGCGCTGCCCGATCTCGATGCCCGCCGAGCCCGTCAGCCCGTTCAGCCGGCGCAGCGTCTCGACCGTGACGCCGTAGCGGCGCGCGAGCGAGAACAGCGTGTCGCCGCGCCCGACGACGTGGACGGCCGGGCCCGACGCCTCGGCCGGCGCATCGGTGGGTGGCGCCTCGGCGCGCGGAGCCGACCCCCACGCCGACGCCCGCGGCGGGTCGGTGCGCGGCGTCTCGCCCCGCGGCGTCTCGGCGACCGGCGTCTCGACTCGGGAAGCCGGGCGCACCGGCTCGGCGGCCGGCGGGACGTCGGCGACGGGCGGGCGCTCCGGGGCGCCGCCCGATCCGTTGACCGAGCGCACGCCACTCACGCCCTGCGCCACGCGCAGCGCCGACGCCGGCGACGGGCTCAGCCGGACGTCCCCGCCCTGCGCCGTCACCTCGACGTCGAGCGCGCGCGTCGCCGCGTCGCGGACGAGCGCGAGGCGGACGGACGTCGCGAGCCGCAGGTCGGCGAGACGGGCGTCGACCGACTGCGCGTGGGCGGACGAGGCGAAGGCGAGAGCGAACAGGAGCAGGCGCATCGGACAGAGCGGGCGGGCCGGCCAAGATCGGCACGCCCGCCCGACCTACGACGCGGCCTCGATCTTGTCCGCGATCGCGACGCCGTCCGACGGGTCCTCGGCGGGCGCGGCGTGGTACTCGGTCTCCGTGCGGACGCCCGAGATCTCGCCGCGCTCGGCGAGAAAGCGCTCGGCGTCGATGGCGGCCATGCAGCCCGTACCGGCCGCCGTGATGGCCTGCCGGTAGACGTGGTCCTGCGCGTCGCCGCAGGCGAAGACGCCCGAGATGTTGGTGCAGGTCGTGCCGGGCTGCGTGATGATGTAGCCGGCGTCGTCGCGGTCCAGCCAGCCGGCGAAGATGCTCGTGTTGGGCTCGTGGCCGATGGCGACGAAGAAGCCCGAGACGGGCAGCTCGCGCGCCTCGCCCGTGGTCGTGTCCGTGATCGCGAGACCCGTGACGGCTTTGTCACCGAGGATGTCCGTCACGACGGTGTGCGTGTGGATCTGGATCTTCGGGCTGGCGCGCACGCGGTCCATCATGATCGTGGACGCGCGGAACGTCTCGCTGCGGTGCAGCAGGTGGACGGTCGAGGCGAAGCGCGTCAGGAAGAGCGCCTCCTCCATCGCCGTGTCGCCGCCGCCGACGATCGCGACCTCCTCGTTGCGGAAGAAGGCGCCGTCGCAGGTCGCGCAGGCCGAGACGCCGTAGCCGAGCAGGCGCTTCTCGTTGTGGAGGCCGAGGTACTTGGCGCTCGCGCCGGTCGAGACGAGGACCGTCTCGGCGAGGACGGGCGTCGTCTCGTCGATGACCAGTTTGAACGGGCGCTCGGAGAGGTCCACGTGCGTGACCATGCCCCAGCGGAGCTCGGCGCCGAAGCGCTCGGCCTGCGCCTGCATCTTCTCCATGAGCTCGGGGCCCATGATGCCGTCCGGGAAGCCGGGGACGTTCTCGACGTCGGTCGTGGTGACGAGCTGGCCGCCGGGCGCGGGGCCCTGCACGACGAGCGGCGTCAGGCCGGCGCGGGCGGCGTAGACGGCGGCGGTGAGGCCAGCCGGGCCGGTGCCGATGATGGCGACGTCGCGGCGGTCGGCGGCGGACCAGTCGAGCGAGTCGGGAAGCGGAGTGCGGCCGGGGAGCGGGGCGGGAGTGGAATCAGACATCTGGAGCGCAGAAAAAGGAGCGGGGCACAAGGGACCGGGTACGCATCCGTACCCCGACCCCTGTGCCCCGTAACGGCGGACGGCGGCGCGTTACGCGGCCTGTGTGGCGAGCGCGTCGAGCTTGTCCGCGAGGACGCGCTCGGGCACGACGCCGACCATCTGGTCCACCGGCCGGCCGTCCTTGAAGAAGAGCAGGCTCGGGATCGAGCGGATGCCGTACTTCATGGCCGTCTGCGGGTTGTTGTCGACGTCGAGCTTGACGATTTTGGCGCGGCCCTCGTAGTCCGCGGCGAGCTTCTCGATGGTCGGCGCGATGGTCCGGCAGGGGCCGCACCACGTGGCCCAGAAGTCCACGAGGACGGGCTGGTCCGTGTTGAGGACCTCGTCCTCGAAGTTTGCGTCGGTGCCGGTGACGTAGGAAGCCATGACGGGGAAGGGATAGGGGATGCTGCCGATGGTACGGACCGGCGCGGCGCGGGTTCTCCCCCGGAATGTGCGGACCGGGTTGAGGCGGTGGTGCGAGCGGCCGATACGAGCCGCACTCACACGTGCCTGCCGTGCCCGTCCGCCCCGTTTCTGCGCGTCTCCGCCCGACCGTCATCCTCGCGCTGGCGTGCGGCGTGCTGCTGGCCGCGGCCCGGGTGGAGGCGCAGACGCCCGCGCGGGCGACAGGCCCCCGCCAGGCGCGGGCCTCCGCCGCCGGCGACGCCCCCGTGTTCGACGGGCCGACGGCACCTGCAAACTGGTCGCTCCCGCTCAGTTCGATCAGCGCGCTCCACGCGGACTCCGACCACGACTTCGTGCCCGACCGCGTCGGCGACGTCGTCGTCGTCGCCGGGCGCGTCACGGCCGGCACGGGCCTCATCCGCGCCGACGTCGGCGAGATCTACATCCAGGACGGCACGGGCGGGCTGCGGCTGCTGCTCCCGCCACGCTCCGTGCCCGTCCTCACCGGCGACAGCGTGATGGTGCACGGCACGGTGAGCTTCCGGTCCGGCATGGTCGAGATCGTCGCGCCGAGCCTGCGCGTCGCCACCGGCCCGCCACAGCTGCCCGAGCCGCTCACGCTGCGCGACGAGGCGCTCCCCGGCGGCCGCTCCGGGCCCGACATCGAGCGCCGCGAGGGCGAGCTCGTCGAGATCACCGGGACCGTCATCCAGATCGACAGCGTCGCCGCGGGCCGCTCGCTCTTCCTCATGGCTGGCACGCAGGTCGTGCAGGTGTTCACGTACCGCATGCGCGCGACGCAGGTCCACTTCGACGGCATCCAGCCCGGCGACTACGTCCGCGTGCGCGGCATCGCGGCGCAGTTCGACCGCGCGCCGCCGTACAACTCGGACTACGTCATCTACCCGCTCGCCGACGGCGACGTCGCGCGGGCCGGCATCTCGCCGCGCACGATCCGAATCGCCGCGGCCGTCGTGGCGGCCTTTCTGCTCGTGGCGCTTCTGTGGGCCGCGCTGCTGCGCCGCGAGGTCCGCCGGCGGACGACCGCGCTCCAGGCCTCCGAGGCCCGCTACGTCCACCTCTTCAACGCGGCGGCCGACCTCGTCTTCGTGCTCGACATCCCGCACGGCGGCGTGCTCACGGCTGCCAACCGCGCCACGCAGCGCGCCTTCGGCACGGACCCGGACGGCCGCGTCGGCACCCTGCCGCTGATGCTCTCGGCCGTCGCGGACGAGCCCGAGACCGTCGAGGCGCACCTCGCCGAGGCGACCCGCACGGGCGCCGCGACGCACGTGCTCGACCTGCGCTGCACCGACGGCCGCGTCGTGCCGTACGAGATCGCGACGCGCCGGCTGGACACGACGGACGGCACCGCCCACGTCTCCGTGGCCCGCGACGTCCACGACCGCCGGCTCTACGAGAACGGCCTCGTCGAGGCGATGGAGACGGCCGAGGCCGCCCGCCACGCCGCCGAGCGCGCGCAGGCCGCAGCCGAGGAGGCGGACCGCTTCAAGGGCACCATCTTCTCGAACCTCAGCCACGAGCTGCGGACGCCGCTGACGGCCATCATCGGCTTCTCCGACATCCTCTGCGAGGAGGTCCCCGAGGACCTTCGCGAGCACGCCGAGACCATCCGGGCCAGCGGCGACCGCCTGCTGCGCACGCTCACGGACGTGCTGGACCTCGCGCGGCTGGACAGCCTCGAGACGGGGACGGCGTCCCACGAACCGCCCGAGCCGCTCGACGCCGTCGCGGCCGTCCGCGCCGCCATCGCCGAGCACGCCGCCGCGGCTGCGGACAAGGGCCTCGCGCTCCGCTTCGGCGCCGACGTGGCGACCCTGCCCGTCGTACACGAGCCGGACGCGCTGCGCCGCGTCGCCGCGCTGCTCGTCGACAACGCGGTCAAGTTCACCGAGCGCGGCGAGATCCGCGTGTCCGTGCACTCCGCGCCCGAGTACTTCGCCGTCCGCGTGCAGGACACCGGCGTCGGCATGTCCGAGGCGTTCATCGCCGAGGCCTTCGACCCGTTCAAGCAGGAGTCCGACGGCATCGGCCGCAGCTTCGAGGGCACGGGCCTCGGGCTGACGCTCGCGCGCCGCCTCGCGGCCCGCATGGGCGGCGAGATCCGCGTGTGGAGCCGCCCCGGCGAGGGCTCCCTGTTCGAGGTCGCGCTGCCGCGGACGTCCCCCGTGGCCGAGCCGGCCGCCCCCGCCCGCCCCGACACCGTCTTCTCGTGATGCCCGCCGCGCTGACGCTCCTGCTCCTGCTCGCCGCCGGCTCGCCGGCCGGCCTCCGCGCCGGCTCCGCTCGCGCCGATGCCGACGGCGACGGCGTGCCGGACGGCGTCGGCCAGACCGTGACCGTCGCCGGTCGCGCCATCACGGCGTCCGGCCACCTCGGCGGGCCGTTCGCGTTCTTCGTCCAGGACGGACGCGGCGGCATCCGGATCGACGGCCCGTCTGGCCCGGCCGTCGCCCGCGGCGACAGCGTCGTCGCGACGGGGCGGCTCGCCTTTCGCGGGGGCGTGACGGTGCTGGACCGGCCGCGCGTCCGCGTCATTCCCGGTTCGTCGCGCCTGCCGCTGCCCGCTGCGTACCCGTCTCACGATCCCGAGTCGGTCGAGGGCGGGCTCGTCACCGCCGAGGGCATCGTCGCCGGGCGCAGCGTCGTCCCGGCCGGGACCGCCCTCACGCTCTGGCTCGACGACGGCGCGACGGTCGTCACGTTCGTCTTCGCCGGCCGGCCGGACGCCATCCCGCTGGACGACTTCCAGCCGGGCGACCGGCTCCGCGTCACGGGCGTCGCCGGGCAGTACGAGCACATCGCGCCGTACCGCAGCGGCTACCAGATCTACCCGCGCTCGGCCGCGGACGTCGTGCGTGCGGGCATTCCGGCCGCCGTGTACCGCCTCGGCGCGCTCGCGCTGCTGTGCCTGTTCACGCTCGCGCTGTTGTGGGCCGCGATGCTGCGGCGGCAGGTCGCGCGGCGCGTGGCCGAGCTCGCCGGCTCCGAGAACCGCTACCGCGTGCTCGTCGAGCGCGCCTCGGACGCCGTCGTCGTCCACGATCTTTCGGGCGCCCACGCCGAGCTCAATGCCACCGCGCGTCGCGTCGCCGGGCTCGCTCCGACCGACGCGGTACCGCCGCTGGAGGGCTTTATCGCGCCGTCCCACCGCCGCGCGTTGCTGTGCCACATCCGGCGCCTCCGGACGACGGGCCAGGCGCGGACCGACCTGTGCGTCCGCCGGGCCGACGGCACGCAGGGCATCTACGAGGTCGAGTCGCAGACGCTCTCGCTCGACGGGCGCGCGCGCGTGTTCTCGCTCGCGCGCGACGTCGGCGCGCGGCGCGCGCACGAGTCCGCGCTCGTCGAGGCGCGGCTCCAGGCCGAGGAGACGCTGCGCGTCAAGAGCGCCTTTCTCGCCAACATGAGCCACGAGATCCGGACGCCGCTGACGGCCGTGATCGGCTTCGCCGAGATCCTCCGCGACGAGGTCCCGGACGACCAGCGCGACCTCGTCGCCGGCATCGAATCTGGCGGCCACCGCCTCCTCGCGACGCTCAACTCGGTCCTCGACCTCGCGCGCCTCGACTCGGGCCGCGAGACGCTGCGCCCGGCGGACCTCGACGTCGTGGCGCACGTCGCCGAGGGCGTCCACCTCTTCGACGCGCTCGCGGCGCGCAAGGGCCTCGCGCTCGTCTTCGCGCCGGCCGCGCCCGCGCTCCACGCCCGCCTGGACGCCGGCGCGCTGGACCGCGTGCTGTTCAACCTCGTCGGCAACGCGGTCAAGTTCACCGACGGCGGCTGCGTCGCCGTCGGGCTGCGGGCCGTGGGCGACCGGCTGCGGCTGGACGTCACCGACACCGGCGTCGGCATGTCCGAGACGTTCCTGCCGACGGTCTTCGACGAGTTCCGGCAGGCGTCCGAGGGCGAGGCGCGGAGCCACGAGGGCACCGGCCTCGGCATGTCGATCACGCGCCAGCTCGTGGAGCTCATGGGCGGCACGATCGCCGTCGAGAGCGCCCTCGGCATCGGGACGACGTTCACGGTGATGCTCCCGCTCAACGCCGCCCCGGAGCCGGCCGCGGCGCCAGCACCGAGCGCGACCGCCACTGCGCTCGCCTGACGCCTGCTACACCTCGACGATCTCGACCTTCGACGTCACCAGCGTCTTGTCCACGAGCGCCGGCCAGTACGCGATGACCTCGCTCGCGCGCGGGCGGCCGCCGGCGAAGCCCGTCACGGCGGACGGCCCCGTCAGGATGAGCGGCGCGATCTCGCGGCCGAACGCGTCCACGGCGGCGCGGTCCTGGCCGCGGACCGAGACGCGGAGCTGGACCTCGTCGAGGTCGGCCTCGCGGGCGGCGTCCGTGTCGGTCCGCTCGGAGAGGGCCGAGAGGCCGATGATCTCCGAGCGGTACTCGTCGAAGACGAGGCCGAGCGCGTCGAGGCGGCTCTTGAGGATCTCGGCCGCCTTGCGGGCCTTCGCCGCGGCGTCGGGCCAGGCGTAGACGAGCGTCGACGTCGCCTTCCAGCCGTCCGCGTACGCGCCCGAGACCTTCAGGAAGGGCGTCGACGGGAGGCCGGTGATGCCCGAGACGCGGACGCGGTCGTTGCCCTCGTCCTCGAGGTGGATCGACGTGAAGTCCGCGATGCAGTCGGGCGTGATGTAGTCCGCCGGGTCGCCGATCTCGTAGAGCAGCTGCTCGCCGACGGTGCCGCGCGAGACGAGCCCGCCCGTGCCGGCGTGCTTGGTGACGACGAACGAGCCGTCGGCGTTGGCCTCGACGATCGGGAAGCCGACCGAGGCGAGGTCCGGGACCGTGTGCCAGTCCGTGAAGTTGCCGCCCGAGGACTGCGCGCCGCACTCGAGGATGTGCCCGGCGACGGTGCCGGCGGCCATCTTGTCCCAGTCGTCCCACGCCCAGCCGAACCGGTGGACGAGCGGCGCGAGCGTCAGCCCGGTGTCCGTCGTGCGGCCCGTCACGACGACGTCCGCGCCCATCGCGAGGGCCTCGGCGATCGGCTGCGCGCCGAGGTAGGCGTTGGCCGAGACGACGTGGTCGCGGAAGCCGGCGAGCGGCTCGCCGGTCTCCATGTGCTTCAGCTCGGCGCCGCCCGCGATGAGCTCGTCGAGGCGCGGCAGGAGGTCGTCGCCGGTCACGACGGCGATCTTGAGGCCGGTCACGCCGCGCGTGCGTGCTCCTTCCGCGATGGCCTGCGCGCACGCCTCGGGGTTCACGCCGCCGGCGTTGGAGATGATCTTGTAGCGCTTCTCGCCGAGGTCGCGCGCGAGCTCGGTCACGACGTCGACGAAGTCGCGCGCATAGCCCATGTTCGGGTCGCCGAGCTTCTGCTTCTGCATGATGGACATGGTCACCTCGGCGAGGCA
>JBBSUZ010000072.1:0-11311 GCA_038233965.1 Rhodothermales bacterium
CACCTGCGGAAGTACAATGGGGTGCCGACGGACCATTTCGAGCTGTTCTTGAAGGAATGCGAGTGGCGCTTCAACTACGGGAGCCCTCGCGAGCTGCTGAAAACCCTCCGCCGCTGGACCCTTATCTAGGCCAGCCCCTTGGGGATTGGGATTGGGGATTGGGGATTGGAATCTGCGTCCCCCTGTCTACGTGTCATCCCGGGCCCCGACCCGGGATCTGCCTTTTGCCTTTTCTCCACGGTCATTAATTCAAGAGGCAGATCCCGGATCGAGGCAGGTCCGGGTTTAGCCGGCGGGATGACATGGTTTTTGGTCGCTGCGGCAAGCAGAGTGGACCTGTTTCAGCCGGCCGCTTCAACCGTTCAGCCCCCGTACAGCGCCGCCGTCGCCCTCGCGCTCTGGGCGACGTCCTGTGCAAGGGTATCTGGCACGACGACGCGGACGGCGGGGCCGAAGGCGCGCACGAAGGCCGTCAGGTCCGGCGTCAGCGCGACCTCGAACGACACGACGGCCGTGCCATCGTCGCGCGTGAGCTCCGTGACCTGCGTCGGGTGGTAGGCCTTGCGGCGGAACGACGCCGCGGCCCCGGCCGTGACCTCGAGCCGCACCGTCTCGACCTCGCCGCCTGAGTACCCGCCGAGCGTCTCGCGCACGACGGCCTCGAGGTCGAAGCCCGACGGCGGCCCGCCGAACGGCTCGCCGACCCGCACCGCCTCGACGTCCGGCAGCGCGTACCGCACGACGGCGTCGCGCGTGTGGTCGCGCCCGACGAGCTGCCACGAGCCGCCCGCGACGACGATGCCATACGGGTCGCAGCGGTAGTCGTCACGGCGGCGGCCGCGCGCGTTCGTGTACGCCATCGTGACCGTGAGCGCGCCCTGCACGGCGCGGCGGAGCGCGGCGAACACGCCAGGGTCGACGGCCTGCGCGCCCGGCCCGATCGCGGCGAAGCGCGCGTCGTCGGGCTCGAACAGGAGCGTCCCGTCGGGCGGGACGAGCTTGGCGACGGCGGCGTCGAGCACGTCGGCGAGCGGCGACGAGGCGAAGGCCGGGCGGGCCGTCGCGACGGCCATGTAGACCGCGAACGCCTCGCCCTCGGTCAGCGGCTCGGCCGTGTCGAGCAGCGCGAGGTCCTCGGGCGCGACGCCGTAGAACTTGCGCCGGCCCTCGGTTCGGACCCGCAGCGGCGGCCCGGCGGCGTCGAGGTCGCGGACGACGCGGCGCGCCTGCCGCTCGTCGAGGTCGAGCAGGTCGGCGACGTCGCCGGGCGTGAGCTCCGCACCGCGGCGGAGGTGGTGGCGGAGCGTGGCGAGATGGTCGTAGCGGGCCACGGGCGCGGGCGCAGGTGAGGCCACAATCTAGCCGGACGCCCGGCGTCCGACGGCAGCCTGCTGCCCGCCCGGCCGCTCGGGAGTGAGGCCGTTTACACACCGTCCCCACACGCCCGGGCGCGACCTTCCGTCATCCGCCCCCATCGCCATGCCGCTCCCCGACCTCTTCCTCGACCGCCTCGGCCGCATCGTCGCGCCCGACGACCTGCCCGGCGTGCTGGCTACGTTCGAGGTGCCGCTCCAGACCAGCTTCCGCGTCTGCACGCTCCGCCTGCCCGGGACCGGCCAGACCGAGGCCGACGTGCTCGGGCGCCTCGCGGGCGAAGGCGTCGTGTTCGAGCCCGTACCCGGCGTTCCTGGCGCGTTCGCGGCCGCGGACCGGGCGGCGCTGCTCGGGTCGGCCGTCGCGCAGGAGGGGCTCGTGTATGCGCAGAACGCGTCGAGCCAGGTGCCGGTGCACGTGCTCGGGCCGCAGCCCGGCGAGCGCGTGCTGGACCTCTGCGCCGCGCCCGGCTCCAAGACGGGCCAGATCGCGGCGATCATGCAGGACGCCGGCGAGATCGTCGCCGTCGAGAAGGTGCGCGACCGCTTTTTCCGCCTGCGCGCCAACGTCGCCGGGCAGGGCGCGACGTGCGTCCGGCCGCGCCTCGGCTCAGGGACGGCCGTCGCCCACACCGACCCTGAGGCCTTCGACCGCGTGCTGCTCGACGCGCCGTGCTCGACCGAGGGCCGCTTCCAGACGGACATCCCCGCGACGACGGCCTACTGGTCCGCGCGCAAGATCAAGGAGATGCGCGCCAAGCAGGGCCGCCTGCTCTACGCCGCCGTCCAGGCGCTGCGCCCCGGCGGCACGCTCGTCTATTCGACGTGCACGTTCGCGCCCGAGGAGAACGAGGGCGCGCTGGCCAAGATGCTCAAGACGTTCGGCGACCGCGTCGAGGTGGTCCCCGCGGACGGTCTCGACAGCGTCCCGAACGTCCGCGAGGGCATGGCCGAGTGGGATGGCCGCGCCTTCCCGGAGCAGGTTCGCCACGCGCGGCGCGTGCTCCCCGACGGCCGCTTCGAGGCCTTCTTCGTCGCCCGCATCGCCAAGCACGATTCGACGCTGCGGGAAGGGTGAGAGGTCAAAAAGGTTGAGGGGTTGAGAGGAGGAACATCAGGTACACCCTGCATTCCCCTCTCAACCCCTCAACCCGTAAACCTTTCAACCCTTAGCGGACGACCGTCACGCGCTCCGTGAGCGAGAACGTCTCACCCGCGGCGCGGACGACGTAGACGCCCGACGGCAGGCCCTGCGCCGAGACGCGCAGCGTCAGCGCGGCGCCGGACGCGACCGGGCCGTCGTGGAGGACGGCGACCGAGCGGCCGAGCAGGTCCAGGAGCTCGACGCGGACCGTCTGCGTCCGGTCGACGCTCAGCGCGAAGGCCGTAGACGTCGTGAACGGGTTCTGGCCGGCGAGGTCGAGGCGGGCGATGCCGCCCTCAGCCGTCTGCTCGGAGGCCGTCGCGCCCGGCGGGACGGTGTAGTCCGCCGTGCCGTCCGTGGCCGAGCTCGTCGAGCCCTGGCTCGCGTTCTGGCCGAGGCCGCGGCGCGCGAAGGCGCGCCAGATGATGCCGTAGTGGAGGCCACGGCCCGGGTTGGCGGCGTCAGGGTAGCGCAGCGCGTCGGCGGCGAGGATGCCGTCGCGGCCCGAGACGAAGCCGGGGCTGCACGCGGTGAGCTTGAGGCCGGTCGCGTAGAGGTTCATCGCGATCTGGTTGCCCGCCGTGCCCGTCGCATCGTAGATGTTCGGCGAGAAGCCGTACGTGTCGATGAGGCTCCACGTGACGTCCCACATCATCGTCGCCCAGGCGAAGCCGACGCCGTGCGGCGTCGTGAGCGCGCGCGGGCCGGACCCGTTGGTGTTCGAGATGACGTCCTGGTAGGTGTAGTCGTTGACGGCGAAGTTCGTCGAGTACGGCGCGGGGCGGATGCCGTCGCCGTCGTTGGCCTCGAACTGGAGGTACGTCCCGACGCCGCGGCGCTGCAGGCCAGTGTCGCCGGCGCGCATGGTCAGCATCAGGCCGACGTAGTCCGACCAGCCCTCACCCATCTGCTCCGCGTTGCCGAGGCAGGAGGAGTTGCTCGGGCCGCCGACGAGGCGGTTCGAGATGCCGTGGCCGTACTCGTGCGCGATGACGCCGGCGTCGAAGTCCGAGTCGCGGTTGACGCCCGCGGTGGCCGACGCCTGCACGCCGGTCGCGGTGGCGAGCGCGACGCCGGTGCTGTTGGCGACGAACAGCGACGGGATGGTGATCGTCGGGTCCGTGCCGCCCATCGTCGTCAGGTCCTCCGGGTTGACGGCGCTACACGGCGTGACCTCGAGCGGATCGCAGTTGTACACGATGACCGCGATGGCCCCGGCGAGCTGCGCGTTCTTGACCTTGGCCACGAAGTCGCAGTTGCCACGCATGATGAGCGCCACCTTGCCCGTGACGTTCGCGGTGATCGCGGCCTGCGTGCACGCCTGCTGGGCGGCGACGCTCCCGGCCGGTCCGGTCGCGGAGAGGGAGCCGCTGAACACAGCCGGCGGCCCGAAGTTGGCGCTGGCCGTGGCGTAGTTCCCGGCGACGCTCGCCGGGGCCGTGATGGTCAGTTGCGGGCGGGCCGTCCACTCGAACATCTGCATCCGGCCCGCACCGCCGTCCGACGGCGACGAGAAGTTGGCATTGTTGGTGCCGGATGCGTCGAGCGCCTCGAGGAGGACGGCGTCGTTGCCGTTGCCCTGCCCCGTGAAGTTGGTCGTCTGGAAGTTGCCGCCGACCTCATCGAAGCCGTAGCGGTAGGTCACGTCGTGGACGATGTTGCCCCAGTAGAAGATGCTCGTGACAGCTGCGGCCGCGTTGGGGCCGACGCCCTGTGCGGGGTCGAAGGCGTTGTCGAAGACGAGCGATGCGCCGCCGTCCGGCGACGAGCCGGGGTCGGGCGTGTTGGCGTTGCCGTCGCTGTCCCGGTACGCGTAGCCGTTGTTGCCGCGCGTGATCGTGTAGCTCGTCGAGCCAGTCTGGTGCCAGCCCTGCGGCGAGGCGACGGGGTCGGCGGGGTTGACGGCGAGCGAGAACGCGCCGTGGGCCGGGCTCTCGTTCGGCATCGGGACGACGCGGTACGACGACGGCGCCGCGACGGCGCCGAGCGCGGCGGCACCCGACGCGAGCGGCGCGAACGACGCCGGCCGGCGGGCGCCCTCGCCCCACGTGTCGTGCGCGATGAGGTCGTCCTTGGCGATGATCGCGCCCGTGGCGGCGTCCACGCGGACGGCCCAGAGCTGCGAGCCGCCCTCCATCGTCAGCGCCCACGCGAGGCGCAGCGCGCCGCCGGCGACGGGCTGGTACACGAGCCGCGGCGTGCCGCTGACGGCGAACGTCGGGCGCGCCGCGAGCGCGGCGGCGTCGACGGCCGGGTTGTCCGTGAGAAGGTGGTGCGGCGCAGGCGACGTGCTGCTGAGGTGCGCGGCAGCCGTCGCGACGGCGCTCGCGGCCTCGACAGCCGGCGTCGGCGCGTTGGCGCGCCCGGCGAGGCCGCGCTCGAAGGCGGCCGTCGCCGGCGAGATCGCCTCACCGCGCCCGGTCACCGCGACGGGCGTCTGCGTCGCCCACACCTCGACGCCGTTGACGCGCTGCGCCATGTAGACGAACGTGGCGCCGGAGAGCTGGTCGAAGGCGACGTCGGTCGGGGCGAGGTCCGCGAGGTCGGCCGGGGCGACGCCGCGCGCGGCGACGGACGCCTGCAGCGCGGAGCGGGCCGACTGGACAGCCGGTGCTTCCTGCGCCGATGCGGCGAGCGGCAGGGTACAGAACAGGGCGAGCAGCCCGTGGCGAAGACGCATGAAGATAGGGGGTGGGGATTGGTCGAAGAAACGACGAGAATCGCCATTCGTCAACCAATCCGGTTTCAGAAATAACAGGTGCAAAACAGGTGCGGGCGCCTCCGGCGGAAGGGTGCCCTGCCGCGCCGCGCCTAACGGACGACCGTAATGCGGCGCGCGTCCTGGAACGTCTCGCCCGTCACGCGGAGCACGTACGTGCCCGCCGCGAGCGAGCCCGCCCCGACCGGCACGGCGACAGACGTCCGAGGAGCCATCGGGCCCTCGAACGCGACCGCCACGCGGCGCCCGAGCGCGTCGTAGAGTTCGACGCGGACCGTCTGCGCCTCGGCTACCGCGAGGTCTACGCGTGACGCCCCGGTCGCCGGGTTCGGGTAGACGGCGCCGAGCAGGTGCGTGCCCTCGAAGGCCAGCGGCCCGCTCTCACCGCCGACCGCGCCGACCGTCAGCGTCAGCGGGATGACGGTCACCGGCGCGTTCGTGCCGTTCGTGCGGACCGTCATGGTGGCGCGGTACGTGCCCGCGGCCAGCCCGGAGGCGTCGAAGGTCAGTGTGACGGCCCGGCTCCCGCCGGCCGGGATCAGGCCCGCCGTGACGTCGGCGTCGACGAAGAGGGCGGCGAAGCGCACGGCGAGGTTGTTCTGGATGTAGGCCGCGTTGCTGACCGCTTGCAGCCCGACCGTGCCCGTCGCGTTCTCGATGCCGACCGTGGCCGAAGTCAGTGTGCCGGGCATCGTCTTGTACTGGTAGAGGATCTGGCCGCCGCGCGTGAGGATGATCTGGAAGGTCAGCGTCGAGGCGGCGTCGTTGTACCGCTGCACGCCGATGTAGCTCACCACGAAGCGCCCGTCGCCCATGTCCTGGTAGCGGATGCTGCCGCCGGCGGTCGGGTTGAGGTCGTCCCAGAAGGCATAGAGCGCATTGTTGGGCTGTGCCGCGCTCGGGATGGCCGAGTTGGAGTACGCGGTCGAGGTGCCGCCGAAGCCGAGCCAGCCGTTCGAGACGATCCGGACGGAGGTCTGGTCGATGCCGTAGAACGAGAACGGGAAGGGCAGCGGGACGGTCGTCGTGGCGTCGTCGGCGAGCGTGACGGCGGTGCCGGTCGTCGAGATGTCGACCCAGTTGTAGGTCGGGCCGCCGGGCGCGTTCGAGTCCGCCCAGCGGTAGCCGAAGGCGTCGGGGCCGCCGGCACCCATGCGCTGCGCCTGTCCGGCCGTGCCAGCCTCGCCCTTCGGACCCTCGGCGGGTACGTCACCCGTCGTGCCGGCCTCGTCCGGCGGCACCGGCCGCGGGGCTGCCTCGGCGAGGTCGACGGAGAAGCGCAGGTCCGACGGGCCGTTGTTCGCGATGGCGACCGTCGCCGTGGCCGTCGTGGACGTGGTGACCGCGATCGGAGCCGAGGGGACGGTCGCGGTCGGCGCGCCGAGCGTCACCGCCGTGGCCGTGTTGGAGAGCGTGGACGTGTTGAGGCTCTCGTCCGACACCTTGAGCGCGAAGTAGTAGCGCGTCTGGAACGCGAGGCCGGCGGCGACGAGCGTCTCGGGCGTGCCCGCGACGCGCGGGGCGACGGTCGTCGGGACGACGGTCGCGGCGTCGAACTCGGCATCGGTCGTGATCGGCGTAGCCGAGCGGCGGAGCGCGTAGGTCGTCGCCGTGCCGACGCCGGCGTCGTCGCCGGTGGCCGTGAACGTCAGGGTGACGTAGTCGCCGTTGGGGACCGCGGCGAGGTCCGTGACGGGCGACGGCGCGATGGCCTCGGGCTCGATGAAAGACTCGGTGTTGTCCGAGTTGGACGAGGACAGGCCCTGCGAGGCCGTCGCGCCGAGACCGCGGCGGGCGAAGGCGCGCCAGAGCACGGTGAGGTGGTCGCCGTTATAGAGCGCCTGGTCCGCAGCGAGGATGGCGTTGCGGCCGTCGACGAAGCCCGGCGAGCAGGGCTGCATCTTCATCGCCTCCGTGACGAGGTTGAGCATCATCTGGTTGCCCGCCGTCCCGCCTGCGTTGGCGAGGTCGGGCGAGAAGCCGTAGGCGTCGATCATCTCCCACGACGCCTCCCAGAGGATGGTCGCCCAGACGAAGCCGATGCCGTGCGGGACGGCGAGGCCCGAGCGCGTCCGCTGGTACGTGTAGTCGTTGAGCGCGAAGTCGGTCGAGTAGCGCGCCGGGCGGATGCCGAGCCCACTCACCGGCTGGTTGAGGGCATAGGTGCCGATGCCGCGGCCGGTGGCGCGCACGTCGCCCGGCTTCATCGTCAGCATGAGGCCGTACCAGTCGCCCCAGCCCTCGCCCATCTGCTCCGAGTTGCGGAGGCAGCCGGTCTGGCTCGGGCCGCCCGTGAGGCGCGTCGAGACGCCGTGCGTGTACTCGTGGAGGATGATGCCGGCGTCGAGGTCACCGTCGCGGCGCGGCGTGCTGTTGGTCCACTCGTACATCTGCATACGGCCGGGCTGGCCGTCGGCGGGCGTCGAGAAGTTGGCGTTGTTGCTGCAGGGGTTGGAGCTGTTGCAGGTCACGGCTCCGTCCTGCGCCTCGGCTTGCACGGCGTCGTTGCCGATGCCGGTCGCGGCGCCGTAGAGGTTCTGCTGGAAGTTGCCCGAGGCGGCGTCGAAGCCGAAGCCGGCGAGCAGGTCGTGGAAGACGTTGTTCCAGTAGAAGAGGTTGGTGACGGCCGCGTTCTGATACGTCACCGGGGCCTGCGAGAAGTCGATCGGGAAGTCGAAGACGAGGCCTGCGCCGCCGTCGACCTCCTCGGACGGCTGCGCGTCGTTGCTGTCGTTGCGGTCGGCGTAGGCGCGGACGTTGTTGCCGCGCGCAGTCGTGAACTCGGCCCCGGCGACGCCGTCGGTGTCGTGCCAGCCGAAGGGCGAGGCGGTCGGGCTCTCGATGCTGGTGACGAGGACGCGGCCGTCGGCGGGCGGCAGGACGGTGTTGTGGATCGGGCTCTCGTTGGGCGAGGCGAAGACGCGGTAGCTCGCGCCGCCGATGACGAGCGGCTGCAGCGCGAGCGGGATCGCGGGCGACGGAGCGACGGGCGCGAGCGACACCGGGGCGACGTCGCCACCGGCGGCCGGGCCGAACGCGTCGCGGGCGAGGACGTCCGTGCGCTCGATGATGCGGCCGGACGCGGCGTCGACGAGGCCGTACCAGTCCGCGCCACCGCTACGGAGGTAGAGCGTCGTCTCGTAGGCGAGGCGCAGCGCGCCCGTGCCGTCGTCCGCATAGACGAGGCCGGCGCGGACGGGCACGCGGGTCAGGCCGCCGCCGGTCGTGAGTTCGGCGCGGTCGCCGGCGGCGAAGGCGGGCGTCGTCGTGGCGAAGGGCTCGGCCGGGACGAGGCCGGCATCGAGCGCGAGCGCCGTCGCGGCCTGCGCCGGCGAGAGCACCGCCGATCCGCGCGCCGCGCGCAGCGCGAGCCCGGGCACGAGCGCGCCGGACGCGAGCAGCACGCGCCCGTCGCGGGCCACGTTGAGCGTCATCGCGCCTGACACCACCGGCACACCGTCCACGGACTGCCGGACGTAGACGTGGGTCACGCCGCTGCGGCTGCTCACCGTTTCGTCGGTCACGACGAGCCCCGCCACGTCGGCCGTGCTCAGCCCGTGACGGGCGGCGTTGTTCTGGACGTAGGCGATCGCGCGCTCGCGAGCCACGCTCTGCGCCGAAACGGGCAGGGCGAGCAGGACAGCGAGCAGGAGGACGGCGGTGTAACGGACGGACATGCGCGGCGGGTAGAGACCAGTGTGGAGTCACGTTACCGACGCGTCACTGTCCCTCCAATCACACATGGCGGTTCACCCGGTCTCCACGCCTTTGACACGCGAGCGTTAGGGCTTCACGAGACCCGTCCCGGCGCTCGCCGACCCGCGAACGCGAGTCGCGAGAGGCCACCGCAGTGCGGCCGGGCGCGTCGGTCTCCCGCGCAGGGTCGCCAGTCTGTCTCGGCACCGACGCAGAGCCGCGCTCTACTTTGCGTCCTCCAATCCTCCGCTGCCGATGCGTGCCGTCGCCCTGTTCGCTGTCATCTTGGTGACGTCTGCCTGTGCTCTGGCGCAGCCCGTCCCGTGCAGCCCGGTCGAGGCGTCCGTGACCGATCTCATCGCCGCGCAGGCCTCGGGCGCGTGCTCGGCGCGGCTCATCACCGAGGCGACGCTCGCGCGGATCGCAGACATCGACCGCAGCGGACCAGCCCTTCGCGCCGTCATCGAGACCAACCCGGACGCACTCGCCACGGCGGACTCGCTCGACCGCGAGCGTGGAGCGGGCCACCTGCGCGGCCCGCTCCACGGCATCCCGGTCCTGATCAAGGCCAACATCGGGACGGGCGATCGGATGGCGACGACGGCCGGCGCGCGCGCCCTCGCCGGCGTCCGCGCAGACCAGGATGCCGCCATCGTGGCGCGGCTCCGAGCGGCGGGCGCGGTCATCGTCGGCAAGGCGAACCTCAGCGAGTGGGCCAACTTCCGCGCCGCGCGCTCGTCGAGCGGATGGAGCGGGCTCGGCGGGCAGACGCGCAACCCGTACGTGCTGGACCGCTCGCCGTGCGGCTCGTCCTCGGGGACCGGCGCGGGTATCGCGGCGAGCCTCGCCACCGTCGGCGTCGGGACGGAGACGGACGGCTCGATCGTGTGCCCGTCGGCCGCGAACGGCCTCGTCGGCGTCAAGCCGACGGTCGGTCTCGTGAGCCGCGCCGGCATCATCCCGCTCTCGAGCA
Organism: Rhodothermales bacterium; assembly: GCA_038233965.1. Classification (GTDB taxonomy): domain Bacteria; phylum Bacteroidota; class Rhodothermia; order Rhodothermales; family Rubricoccaceae; genus DASVSE01. The sequence goes on from JBBSUZ010000072.1 coordinate 9,906, forward strand.
GCCAGGACACGGCCGGGCCGATGGCCCGCTCGGTCCGCGACGCCGCGGTCCTGCTCGGGGTCCTCGCCGCCGCCGATTCCGCCGACCCGGCGACGGCCGCGAGTGCGGGCCACGTGCTCGCCGACTACACCGCCGCCCTGGACGCGGGCGCCCTGCGCGGCGCGCGGCTGGGCGTGCTCCGGGGCGCTGCCGCCGGCTACCACCCGCCGTCGGACCGGCTCGTGGACGCGGCCATTGTCGCGATGCGCGCTGCCGGCGCGACCGTCGTCGACTCGCTCGAGATGCCCGGCGGCTACGACGGCGACGAGTTCACCGTCCTCCTCGCCGACTTCCACCACGACGTCGACGCCTACCTCGGGGCGCTCCCGGCCAGCGCGCCCGTCCACTCGCTCGCCGACGTGATCGCGTTCAACCGCGCCCACCCGGACCCCGACGGCGTCGGGCAGGAGCTGCTCGAGCAGGCGCTCGACGCGGGCCCGGTCACAGACCCAGCCTACCGCGACGCGCTCCGGCGCAGCCGCACGATGGCGCGGACGCAGATCGACAGCCTCCTCGCCGCGCACCGCCTCGATGCGCTCGTCGCCCTCACCGGCGGCCCTGCGTGGCCCATCGACCTGCTCGGCGGCGACCACTTTCTGGGCGCGAGTTCGACGGCGGCGGCCGTCTCGGGCTACCCGAGCGTCACCGTCCCGGCGGGACTCGTGCAGGGCCTGCCGGTCGGCGTGTCACTGGTCGGCCCGGCGTGGAGCGAGGCGCTCCTGCTGCGCCTCGCCTACGCCTACGAGCAGGCGACGCTCATGCGCCAGCCGCCGACGTACCTCGGGACGCTCCCGCTGCCCGGCGGGGACAGCGGCCAGTAAGCACGTGGCGGCACGGAGGGAAACCGTGCCGAGCCTTACCGCTTCGGCCGCAGCGTCACGACGGGGAGCAGGCACTCCTCCATCGAGACGCCGCCGTGCTGGAACGAGTCGCGGTACTGGTTGACGTAGCGGTTGTAGTTCGTCGGGTAGACGAAGTAGCTGTCACTGCGGGCGAAGATGTAGTTCTCGTTGATGCCCAGCCGCGGGAGGCCGTACGTCTCGGGCTCGCGCACGAAGATGGCGTCCGACGCCTCGGCCTTGAGGTTGCGGCCGTGCTTGTAGCGCAGGCTCGTGCTCGTCTCGCGGTCGCCGATGACCTTCGCCGGGTGCAGCGCCCGGACGGCGCCGTGGTCCGTGCTGACCACGACGGTGACGTCGTGGCGAGCCAGTTCGCGGAAGGCGGCGAGCAGCCACGAGTGCTCGAACCACGCCGACGTGAGCGCGCGGTAGGCCGGGACGTCGGGCGCGATCTCCTTCAAGATGCGTGTGTCGCTGCGCGAGTGCGCCAGGATGTCGACGAAGTTGACGACGACGGCCGAGAGGTCG
>JBBSUZ010000073.1:0-11241 GCA_038233965.1 Rhodothermales bacterium
CCCGGCCGGCTCGCGGGTGGCGAACCGTCCTCGGAGCCGATCGGCTACGCACTCGTCGCGCAGGGGGCGTCGGTCGTCGTCGCCGGCTTCTTCTCGGGCGTCGTCCGGGCCGACGGCTCTCCGCTGGATGCGTTCGGGATCGCGCGCTTCTCGGCCGGCTCGTGGACTGCGCTCCCCGAGAGCTCGGTCACCTACGCGCTCGCGACGGACGCAGCCGGCCGGCTCCTCGCCGCTGGCCCCGTCGCGCTGCCGGACGGCACGGAGGGCGTCGCGGTGCGGGCGTGGGACGGCGCGGCGTGGCAGCCCGTCACGGGCGTCCTCGGCTCGCAGTTCGCGCAGGTCTACGCGTTGCTCGCGGACGGTGACGGGATCGTCGTCGGGGGCAGCTTCACGGGAGGACGGACGGCCGACGGTGGGGTCGTTCCGTCCCGGAACGTCGTCCGGTGGGACGGCAGCGCGTGGCAGCCCCTCGGCGGTGGCGTCGAGGGGGAGACCTATGCCGGCGTGACGGCGCTCGCGCGCGATGGCGCCGGCCTGCTCGTGGGCGGCTCGTTCCGGGGCGGGATCGGCCCGGACGGCACGACGACGCCCGCGGCGGGCCTGGCGAGGTGGACCGGCACGGCGTGGCAGAACGTGCCGGGCATCTCCGCGCCCTACGTCTGGGCGCTCGCCCGCGGAGCATCCGAGACGCTCGTCGGGGGCCGATTCACGGTGCTGAGCGGCCGGGGTGACGCGACCGTCCGCGCGAACAACCTCGCGGCGCTGCCCGACGGCGGCGCCGTGCGGCCGGGCTCGCGCCCGACCGGCCGCGACGGCACGGTCTACGCCGACGGTTCAGGCCACCTCATTCGCCTCGCGCCCGACGGCTGCGGCGGCGTCCATGTCGTCGCGCCGGAGGAGGCCGGACCACTGCCCGAGACAGGTCGCGGGGTGTTCCGGACGTGGAATGGCGCGGCGTGGCAGCCCGTCCCGGCCGGTCTCGGCGCGACGACGCTCCGGCCCACGACCTCGACCATATCAGCCTTCGTCGCGTCGGTCGCGGGTGTCCCCGGCTCGTGCGATGCGTTCGTCGTCGGCGGATATTTCGGCGGCGTTGACGTCGGCGGAGTCTCGGCCGCGTCGGCCAACGTGGCGCGCTGGACAGGGACGGTCTGGCAGCCGCTCGGCCGCGGTACGGACGGGGCCATCTTCGCCGTCGCCGTCGGGCCAGACGGGACGGTCACGGTCGGCGGGCAGATCGCGACGGCCTTCCAGGCCGACGGGACGGCGGTCGGGACGCGAGGGGTCGGCCGGTGGGCCGAGGGCGGCGGCTGGGTCCCGTTCGGCGGCGGCATCCGCACGGCGCGCGAGCCCTACCAGACGGGCGTGTTCGCGCTGCTCGCCGAGGCCGGCGGCGCGGTCGTCGTCGGGGGCGGCTTCGATGGCGTCGCCGAGGCGGACGGGACCGTGCGCACGGCCAACAGCGTCGCCCGGTGGACGGGCGCGGCGTGGGAGACGTTCGGCGGCCCGCTGCCCTTCTCAGGCGACCCGACGATGGTTCTGGCGCTCGCGCGCTGGAACGGGCTGCTCGTCGTCGGCGGCACCTTCGCGCAGGTCGCGCAGCCCTCAGGTGCCGTGCTCGACGCCCGCGCCGTCGCGGCATGGGACGGCACGGCGTGGCGCGCCCTCCCCGGCCTCGACACGAGCGTGAGCGGCCTCGCGGTCGTCGACGGCGAGCTGTTCGCCTCGGGCGGCCTCGGCCAGCGAGCGGCGCGGTGGACGGGCACGGCGTGGGTGCCGCTCGGTGACGCACCCCCGGGCGCGCTCGAGATCGTCGGCACCGGGCGGAGCCTCTACCTCGGCGGCACCTTCGAGACGGCTGGCGGCATCGGCTCGCCCGGCCTCGCCCGGTTCGACCTCGACGGCATCGTCGCCACGGCCGCCCCGGCGGCAGCCGAAACGGCGGCGCTGGCCGTCTTCCCGAACCCGGCGCGCACGTCGGCCACGCTCCGCCTTCGCCTCGGCGCGCCCGGCCGCGTCCGGATCACGCTCCTCGACGCGCTTGGCCGCACCGTCGCCGTGCTCGCGGATGGCGAGATGCCGGCGGGCGAGCAGACGGTCCGGGCAGACGTCTCGCGGCTGCCCGCCGGCGTCTACGTCGCGCGCGTCGCGGCCGGCGGGCGCGTGCAGACGCAGCGGCTCACGGTCGTCCGCTGATCCGGCGCCGTCAGACGACCTCGCCGGGCACGTGCGGAATGACGGGCCCGCGGTAGCCGAAAATCCACCGCGCGGCCCGGACGACGCGCTCGGTCCGCAGCCCGACGATCCACTGGTCCGCCGCGCGCCGCACGCCGAGGCTGTAGGTCGGGTACGGGTGGATCGTGCTGCTGAGCGCGTTCATCGACACGCCGGCGCGCATCGCGACCGCGATCTCGCCGACGAGGTCGCCCGCGCGCGCGCCGAGCACGTCCGCCCCGAGGATGCGGCCCCAGCGCGTCGCGTGGATGCGGATCTCGCCCGTCGTCTCGCCCTCGGTGATTGCCCGGTCGAGCTTGGAATACGGGAAGCGGAAGGTCGTGTAGGCCGTGCCCGCGCGGTCGAGGTCGTCCGGCCCCGCGCCGACGTGGGCGAGCTCGGGGCTGGTGTAGGTCGCCCACGGGACGTGTTGAACGTCGATGCTCGCGGGCACGTGGAGGACGGCGTTGGTCACCGCGACCTTGGCCGTGTGCTCGCTCATATGCGTCAGCGCGAACTGCCCGGTGACGTCGCCGGCGGCGTAGATGTGGCGCACGCTCGTCCGCCCGGCCTTGTCAACCGTGATGCCGGTTTGCGTATGTGCGACACCCGCCGCGTCGAGCTCGAGCGTCTCGGTGTTCGGCATCCGGCCCGTCGCGACGAGGAGGAGGTCGGCCGCAATGCGCTCGCCGGTGCCGAGCATCAGCGCGGCGCCCGCACCGTCGCGCTCGGCCCGCTCGACGTCGGCCCCGAAGCAGAAGCGGACGCCCTCGGCCTCGAGCACGCTCTGGAGCATCCGCGCGAGGTCGGGGTCGTCCTTGGACAGGATGCGGTCGCCGCGGTCGATCACGGTCACGTCGGAGCCCAGCCGGCGGAAGGCCTGCGCCATCTCGATCCCGATCGGGCCCGCCCCGAGCACGACGAGGTGGCGCGGCTGCTCGGTGATCTCGAACAGCGTCTCGGACGTCACGAACGGCAGGCCGTCGAGGCCGGGGATGTCCGGGACGCGGGGCCGCCCGCCCGTCGCGATGAGGATCTTGCGCCCGCTGATGCGCTCGGTCTCGCCGCTCTCGCGCGTGATCTCGACGGTGTGCGGGTCGAGGAAGCGGGCGCGGCCGGGCACCACCTCGACGCCGGTCGCCTCGACCACGCGCGGCGCGTCGGCCTCGTCGTAGACGTGCTCGCGGAGCGCTCGGACGTGCCGCATCAAGCCGGCGAAGTCGACGTCGACGGGCGTGTCGGTCAGCCCGGCGCGCGAGGCGGTCGCGCTCTGGTGCGCGACGTGCGCGGCGTGGAGGAGCGTCTTGGACGGGACGCAGCCGGTCCACGTGCAGTCGCCGCCGAGCCGCTCCGCCTCGACGAGGGCCGTCTTCGCGCCGACGCCCGCGGCGATGCCGGACGCGGTGAGGCCGGCCGAGCCGCCCCCGATGACGATCAGGTCGTGCGTCGTCTCCATGCCAGCGTGGGGTGATGAGGCGTCAGGATAGGCGCATCTTGCGCACCCGTTCCCTGCCTGCCCGTGCGCGTCTCCGTCGTCGTTCCCGCCCTCAACGAAGCCGCCGGCATCGGAGCCGTGCTCGACGCCGCGCTCGCGCAGGACGCCCCGCTCGACGTACTCGTCGTGGACGGTGGCTCGACGGACGCGACGGCCGAGATCGCGCAGGCGCGCGGCGTCCGGGTCGTGACGTCGCCGCGCGGGCGGGCGCGGCAGATGGCGGCGGGCGCGGATGCCACGACGGGCGATGTCCTGCTCTTCCTGCACGCCGACACGGTTTTGCCGCCCGATGCGCTCGCGCTCGTCCGGGAGGCGCTGGCGGACCCGGCCGTCGCCGGCGGCTGCTTCCGGACGTCCTTTGGCGACGACGCGCGCGGGTGGATGCGGCTGTGGCAGGCGCGGCTGTGGATGCGCTGGCACCGCCTCGCCTTCGGCGACCGCGCCCCGTTCGTGCGCCGCGCGGCCTTCGACGCCGCCGGCGGCGTCCCGGACCAGCCGATCTTCGAGGACCTCGACCTCGTCCGCCGGGTGCGCCGCCACGGCCGCTTCGTCTTTCTCGACGCCGATGTCACGACGAGCGCGCGGCGCTTCCGCGCCAACGGCGCATTCCGGCAGCAGGCGCGCAACCTCGCGCTGTGGCTCGGCTGGAACGCGGGCGTCTCCCCCGCCCGCCTCAAACGCTTCTACCCCGACGGGGCCGGCTCGGGCCGCGGCGAGCGTGCCGCGTGACCGCAGACGGACGGGCTCTACCGGGCGTCGAGGCCGGGAGCGGCACCGGGCCACTCGTCCGGCGCGTACGTGTCGTACGCCATGTCCCAGCCTGCAAACCGGCGGCCGGCCGTTTCGCCCTGCCACTGGACGTCGAACTCGCCGTGGCGCGTGTCTGCGAAGATGCGCTGGATGCACACCTCGATCTCCTCGCGCGGCCCCTCGATCCACTGCGCGAAGCGGACGACGCGCTCGCCCTCCTCGAGGACGATGAGCTTGCCGCCGACCTGGCGCGGGTTGTTGTGCCTGCGCGCCGCGATGAGGAGGTCGCTCAGCTGACGGTCCGAGAACTCGACCGTCGGAGTCGAGAGGTACCCGAACGCATACACGACGGGCAGGTCGCCGAGAGCCATAACCGAGGGACGGGACGGTGATCCGAAAAGCTAACGCCGGATGCGGCTACGGCCCGGCCGGAAGGCGCCCGCCGAGCCGGGTGAGCGCCGCCGCCGTCCGCGCGCCGACCGGAACGCCCGACTGCCACTCGGCGACGAGCCGGGCGAGGCTCGGCGCGTCGTCGACGTCGACCCACGCGGGCAGGACGTGGAGGCGCGCGCCGTCTGCCTCTGCCCGCGCGCACGTCTCGGCGCAGACGCTGGCGTGGCTGTACGTCATCCCGTCGAACAGAGCCGGACGCGGGCGGTCGAGGCCGAGCAGGTAGAAGCCGCCGTCCTCGGTCGGGCCCACCGCGACCGTCCCCGGCTCGGCGAGCGCGTCGAAGGCGGCGGAGACGTGGGCGAGCGGCAGCGTCGGGTGGTCGGTCCCGATGACGACGGCCTGGCCGGCACCCGACGCGAGCGTCTCGTTCAGCGCGGCGTCCATCCGCGCGCCGAGGCCGTCGCCCCGCTGCACGCAGAGCGTCACGCCCGGCGGCACGAGCCCGGCCGGCATCGCCGCACCCGACGCCGGCAGGTACAGCCGGACGTCCACGCCCAACCCGACGAACCCGGCGAGCGCGTCGCCCAGAAAGGCGGCATAGAGGTCGGCGGCGTCCGCGGGCGTGAGCGGCGGCGTCAGCCGCGTCTTGACGCGCCCCGGCTCGGGCACCTTGGCGAAGACGACGAGAGACGGGATGCGGCCGGGTGAACCCGGACCTGATAGGGGAAGGGGGATGAGCAGAGGGTCCACGCCGGGGCGTGTCTGCACATCCCGCATCCCGCATTCCGCATCCCCCTTCACGCCGTCGCGCCGCCGCAGGACGAGCCGGCCCCGGCGGTGCAGCCGTAGCAGTGCCGCGCCGTCCGGACGTGCCGGGCCTGCCACGCGGCCGGGTCGAAGCCGACGATATGCGCGCTCGGGACGGCCGCCGGCATCTCGAGCTGCTGGTTGAAGTCGCAGTCGTAGACCTGTCCGTCGTAGCCGACCGAGAGCGTGTTGCGGCACATCAGCCCGCCGACCGTCGCCGGGTTGAAGGCCGTCACCAGGCGCTCCATGTAGGCCTCGACCTGGCCTTTCTCGAGCAGCCACTCGAGAAAGCGCGACATCGGGATGTTGGTGATCGCGATGAGGCGGTCGAACGTCACGCCGTGCTCGCGCGCCAGGCCGGCCTTCCACTCGGGCTCGAGCGACGCCTGGTTGCCGGGCAGGAACGCACCGACCGGGTTCGTGACGAGCGTCAGCACGCGCTCGGGGTCGCCCTGCCCGTAGCCGACCGCGTTGAGCGCGCGGAGCGCGGTGAGGCTCTTCGCGTACGTCCCGTCGCCGCGCTGCGCGTCCGTGTTGAGGCGGCGGTAGTGCGGCAGCGAGCACGCGACCTCGACGCCGCGCGCGGCGAGCCACGCGGGCAGGTGCCGATAGCGCTTCGTCGTCAGGATCGTGAGGTTGCAGCGGTCGATGACGTGCAGCCCGCGCGCGACGGCGGCGTCGACGAGAAACTCGAAGTGCGGGTTGAGCTCGGGCGCGCCGCCCGTCAGGTCCAGCGTGTGGAGGGCGTGGCCGCCGGGCGCGGCGCGGATCGCGTCGATGGCGGCGACGCACGCCTCGGCCGTCGCGCGGTCCATGTTGGCGTCCGTCCGGTCCGGCCCCGAGTCGACGTGGCAGTGGCGGCACGTCATGTTGCACAGCTTGCCGACGTTGATCTGGAGTATCTCGAGCGGCGCAGGCTGGAGGACGTCCCACCCCGAGGCGGCGAGGTCGGCGCGGAACAGGCCCGTCCCGGTCGGGCCTCCCGTCACCCGGGCGGCGTCGAGCGCGGCGAACTGGGCGGCGGGCACGATCAGCGGCGCGCGGCGCGCGTGCAGGCTCGTCACGGCGCGCGCCCCCCCCGCCGGCGCGGGGGCAGGCTCTGGCACGGCGGCGGCGAGGTCGAGGACGGGCAGGTCGAGCGTGGCGTCGGTCACGGGGAGACGGAAGGATCGCGGGAGTCTACGCCGGCCGGATGTCCGCCTCCGATGCCATGCAGTGCCCGATCTGTGCTCACGCGCGCGGGCAGGCTCTGAACACGGACTGGTCTTGCGCGTGATCCGTTCTCCGCCCGATCCTGGCCTCTCCCCTCTCCGTTCCCGTCATGTTTCGTCCCCTTCTGCTGCTGGCGCTCGGCCTGCTCGCCCCGCCGCCGCTCGTCGTCGGCGCCTTCTCCACGATGACGCCCGGCGGGGCCGTGAGCGGGTGGGAGCCGCTGAGCCTCGGCGACGCGCCCGCCTCGACGTACGCGCTCGTCCGCGATGGCAACAGCGTCGTCGTGCGCGGGCAGGCGAACCGCTCGGCGTCGGGCCTCGTGCGGCGCATCCGGGTGGACCTCGCGCAGCACCCGACGCTGGCGTGGCGCTGGAAGGTCGACGGCGTGATCGCGCGCGGCAACGTCGCCCGGCGCGACGGTGACGACTACCCGGCGCGCATCTACGTCACGTTCGACTACCCGGTTAGCCGCCTCTCGTTCGGCGACCGCGTGAAGTACCGCGCCCTGCGCGCGCTCGGCTACCGCACCATCCCGACGCGCGCGCTCAACTACATCTGGGCCAACCGCGCCGACGAGACGCGCATCGTCCCGAACCCGTTCACGGACTGGGTGCAGATGGTGCCGGTCGAGAGCGGCCCGGCCAACGTCGGCCGCTGGCGGAACGTCCGCCGCAACGTCGCGGCCGACTACCGGGCCGCCTTCGGCGAGGCCGCCCCGGCCATCACGGGCATCGCCATCATGACGGACGCGGACAACACGCGCGGACAGGCGACGGCGTACTACGGGGATATCACGATGGAGTGAGGCGGGATGTGAGATACGGGATAGGGGATGCGCAGATCGTGCTCCAGGCCTTCTGCGCATCCCCTATCCCGCATCCCGTATCCCCTCGTTACATCGTCCGCGCCTCGACGCCGTCGAGCATCTGGAGGCCGTGGACGAGGCTCGCGCCGCCGCGGATGGCGCACGCGACGTGGACGGCCTCGGTCATCTGCTCGAGGTCCGAGCCCTTCGCGAGCGACTCCTGCGTGTAGGCGTCGATGCAGTACGGGCACTGCACGGCGTGGGCGACGGCGAGCGCGATCAGCGCCTTCTCGCGGGCCGTCAGCGCGCCGTCCTCGAAGACCTTGCCGTAGTAGCCGAAGAAGGCGTCGGCGAGAGCGGGGCTGCCTTTGCCGATCTCGCCGAAGCGGCCGAGGTGCTCGGGCTTGTAGTACGTGTCCATGCGGCCGGCGGGATGTGGGCGGCCAGGATACGCCGTTACACGCGGTAGCCGACGACGGCGGCCAGCCCCCACACGCCGCGGCAGACGCGCTCGGAGACGCGGACGTCGAACCCCGCATCGGTCATCAAGCGCGCGATCTCGGCCGCCGAGAGCGTCCGGCCATGGGCAGGGTCCGCGAGGTGCAGGAATCCCTCCAGGGCCGCCATCCACCAGCGGCTGCGGTCCCAGTCCACGACGGCGAGGCGGCCGCCGGGGCGGAGCACGCGCCTCGCCTCGGCGAGCGCGTCGCCCGGCTGGTCGACGTAGTGCAGCGCGCTCGCACTCACGACGACGTCGACCGAGGCATCGGCGAGCGGCAGATCCGCCGCGCGGGCCTGTTCGAAGCGGACGTTCGGGAAGGCCGCCGTCTTGCGCCGCGCCTCGTCCAGCATGCCGTCAGAGACGTCGACGCCGACGACGGACTGGGCTGGATTTCGGGTGGCGAGGCGGGCCGCGAACGTCCCCGTCCCGCAGCCGACGTCGAGGACGCGCTCGCCAGGGCGGATGCGGGCGACGGCGTCGAGCAGGTCCTGCGTGTCGCGGACGTAGCCGGCCCAGAGGCGATCGTAGGTGCGCGCGGCGCGGTCGTACTGGCGGGCGGCAGCGGACATGTCAGGCGAACGGCGAGGCCTTGGCGGCGATGGCCAGCTTCTGCGTGTCGAGCGCGATCACGAGTTCCTCGTTGGTCGGGACGACCCAGACCGGGACCGTGCTGTCGTCGGTCGTGATGCGCGCCTCCTGCCCCGAGGCGGCGGCGTTGGCGACCGGGTCCAGCGTCATCCCGAGGCCCTCGAGGCCGGCGAGCGTCTGCGCGCGGACCTCGGCCGAGAACGTCCCGATGCCCGCCGTGAACGCGACGGCGTCCGCCCCGCCGAGGACGGCGATGTAGCGGCCGAGGTAGCTCTTGACGCGGTAGCAGAAGACGTCGACGGCCTGGCGGCAGCGGACGTCGCCCTGTGCGGCCTCGGCGAGCAGGTCGCGCATGTCGGCGGCGAAGCCGGACAAGCCGAGCAGGCCCGAGTAGCGGTTCAGCATCGTCTGGATCTCGGCCAGCGTCATCTCCTCCTTGGCCACGAGGTCGAACACGATCGACGGGTCGAGGTCGCCCGAGCGCGTCCCCATCACGAGCCCCTCGAGCGGCGTCATGCCCATGCTCGTGTCGATGCTCGTGCCGCCGCGGACGGCGCACGCCGAGCAGCCGTTGCCCAAGTGGAGCGTGACGACGCGGGCCGTCGCCGGGTCGAGCCCCTGCAACTCGGCCACGCGGTGCGAGACGTACTGGTGGCTCGTGCCGTGGAAGCCGTAGCGCCGGATCTTGTGGCGGCGGTAGAGGCGGTTCGGGATCGCGTAGAGGAACGCCTCCGGCGGGAGCGTCTGGTGGAACGCCGTGTCGAAGACCGCCACCTGCGGGACGTCCGGGAAGAGGCGCTGCGCGGCGACGATGCCCTGCAGGTTGGCCGGGTTGTGCAGCGGCGCGAGGTCGAACGCGTCGCGGATGGCCTCGACGACCTCGGCGTCGATCAGGGCGGACTCGGCGAAGCGCTCGCCGCCGTGCACGACGCGGTGCCCGACGGCCTCGACGGCCGGCAGGGCGGCGCCCTCGGGCGTCCGCGCGTCGCGGAGCAGGCCGAGCAGGGCGTCGAGCGCGGCCGTGTGGTCCGGCGCGGCGAGCGTCGCGCGGGGCGTCTTGACGTCGCCGACGCGGAACGAGACGAGGCTGGAGACGGCCCCGATGCGCTCGACCTGCCCGGAGGCGATCTCGGCGCGCGTCGCGGCGTCGAGCAGGTCCATCTTGAGCGACGACGAGCCGGCGTTGAGGACGAGGACGATCACGAGAGGGTACGGGGTTGGCTGCGCCTTCCGTCGGCGCGGGGCTCGAGGTACGAAGCGTGACGCAGAGGGTTCGGGGAGAACCGCGAGCGCGTCCGCCGGTACGCTGCCCGTACCCTGAACCCGGTACCGGGAACCGGACCTCATCATGGACGACCAGATCTACCTCGTCATCGCCGGGACGTTCATCGGCTTCATCGCGCTCGCATTCGGGCTGCTGTACCCGGTCTACCGGTTCATCACGCGCGAGGAGCGCGCCGAGAAGTCGTGGACGCGCGACGCGATCGCGAAACGGCAGGCCAACACCGGCGACAGCGCGTCGACGGGCAGGCCGCCCGTCCTCGGTCCACCTGCTGCGCGTCCGCCCGCTGCGGGTCCGCCCGCTGCGGGTCCGCCCGCCGGTCCGCCGGACCCGTGAGGCGCGCCGCCGGGCTCGTCATCGCCCTGCTCTGCGCGACGGTCCTCAGCGGGCCGGCACGGGCGCAGGACGCCGCCGCCCGGCAGGCCGAGGCGCTCCGCGACGCCCGCGCACGCCTCACGTTTGGCGATACGCTCGGCGCCCTCGCCGCCGTCCGCGACGTCCAGGAGCGCGACGGCAACACGGCCGCGCTCGAGACGATCCGCCTCACGGCTGAGCGGACCGGCGCGGGCCTGCGCCGCTATCCGCCGCCCGCGCGCCGCCGCCTCGTCGCCCGGACGGCCCGCCGCCTGCTCGCGCTCGACCCGGCCAGCCCGCTCGCCCTCGAGACGCTGGCTGACGACGCCGTCGCGACCGTCCTCTTCTACCGCGACCGCGGAGCCGTCCTCGGCCTGACGACGCGGCGGACGCCGGCCGAGGCCAACCCGCGCCTGCGCGGCTCGCGCTTCGACCTCGCGCAGCGCGCCGCCGCCCGCCCGATCCTCGACCGGACCGCCCCCGGCCGCGACGCCGCCCGGTCCGCTGCAAACCTGCTCGACTCGCTCGCGCAGGTCGATCCCGACCGCGCCGTGCCCTACCTCGTCGCCCTCAGCGCGGCCGACGAGCGGTGGGGCTGGCTCGACGCCCTCGACCTCGGGACGTCGCCCGCGGCCCGCCTCGCCCGGGGGCTCTCCGCGTGGCGGCTCGGGCGCGCGGCCGACGCCGAGCGCCTCTTCGACGCCGCGCTCGCCGACCTCTCGCCTGCCGAGCGTGCCCGGTTCGAGGACGTCAGCGCCCTGCTCCCAACCGACAGCCTCGACGCGCTCCGTGCCGACCCGGCCGGCGTCGCGTCGAGGTTCTGGGCGCGCGAGGACCCG
>JBBSUZ010000074.1:0-11231 GCA_038233965.1 Rhodothermales bacterium
CGCGCCGGCCGCTGTAAGAGGCGACCGGCGCTTTCCCGACTCCGGGACTCCGACGCTGCCCCGACCGCCGACTGCCCGCCGTCTCGCCGCGCTCGCGCTGCTCCTCTGCGCCGCCGCCCCCGCATGGGCGCAGGCGACGTTCCCCGTGACGTTCCGCTTCCTGCCGGACCTCTCCGCGCCGTCCATCCCGACCGTCATCCGCGCCTTCGCGCCGGGCACGATGCCGCCGGGTGACATGAACGACTGGGGCCCCAACGTCAACGGCACGATCCAGCCGAACGCCGCCAGCCAGATGACGTTCGACGCGGCCAAGAACGAGTACCGCTACACCGAGACGCTCACCGTCGGGACGTCGTACCAGTACAAGATCCACTACCACACGACCAACACGCCGACCGGCTCGCCGGGCTACGGCGGCGTCTGGATCTCGGACCCGCTCAACCCGCGCACCGTCGGCCCGAACAGCGACTCGGACGTCCTCGTCACGGACCCGATGGCATTCCAGCTCGCCCGCGAGCAGAACGGCACGGCGATGATCCGGACGCTCTCGGCCAGCCTCTTCGGCTCGCAGGCGATCACGGCGATCACGTACGAGATCAACGGCGACGCGTACTCGGACGGCATGGCGTTCTACGACTCGGCGACGCGCCTCTTCTCGAAGACGCTCGCGACGCCGCTCGACCCCGGCGCCCAGTTCCGCATCACGGCCACGGACGCGCAGGGCCGCACGACGACGGCCGAGGTCGGCCTCACGCCGCCGGTCGTCGTCGACGCGCCCGTCCCGGCCGGCCTTCGCGACGGCATCACCATCAATGCGGGCGGTCAGACGGCGACGCTCGTCCTCCGCGCGCCCGGCAAGCGCTACGTCTACGCCATCGGCGACTTCTCGGGCTGGATGCCGCAGGACGCCTTCGTCATGACGCGCGACAACACCGACCCGCTCGGCACGCGCTGGTGGACGACCGTCCCGCTCTCGACCACGGCCACGCCGACGCGCTTCCAGTACCTCGTCGACGGCGTGCGGCGCATCTCCGATCCGTACTCGACGCTGGTGCTGGACCAGGGCTCGGACCCGTTCGTGCCGGCCGTCACCTTCCCGAACCTGCCGGCGTACCCGGCGGGCCTCACGACGGGCCTCGTCTCCGTCGCCCGGGTCTCGACGCCGGCGACACCGGTCGCGGGATACGTGCGCCCCGCGCCCGAGAACCTCGTCATCTACGAACTGCTCGTCCGCGACTGGGTCTCGCGCCACGACTTCCAGACCCTCTCGGACTCGCTCCAGTACCTCAAGCGGCTCGGCGTCACGGCGATCGAGCTCATGCCGATAAGCGAGTTCGACGGCAACGAGAGCTGGGGCTACAGCCCGAACCACTACTTCGCCGTCGACAAGTACTACGGCTCGCCCGAGGCGCTGAAGGCGCTCATCCGCGCCGCGCACGGCCTCGGCATGGCCGTCATCCTGGACGTCGTGTACAACCAGCAGACGGGGCAGTCGCCGTTCGTGCGCCTCTTCAATGAGGGCGACTTCGGCCCGCCGACGGCCGCCAACCCGTGGCTCAACCAGACGGCACCGCACCCGTTCAGCGTCTTCAACGACAACAACCACGCCTCGGGGCTGACGCGCTACTGGCTCGACGCCGCCAACCGCTTCTGGCTCACCGAGTACGGCGTCGACGGTTTCCGCTACGACCTCTCGAAAGGCTTCACGCAGACCAACACCGGCGGCGACGTCGCCGCGTGGGGCCGCTACGACCAGTCGCGCATCGACAACCTGACGCGCATGGCGGACGCGCTCTGGACGGTCGACCCGAACGCGTACGTCATCCTCGAGCACTTCGCCGAGGCCTCGGAGGAGCGCGTGCTGGCGAACCACGGCCGCAGCGCGGGCCGCCCGGGCATGATGCTCTGGAGCAACATGAATGCGACGTACAACGAGGCCACGATGGGCTACCTGGCGGGCAACTCGGACTTCGGCCGCGCCTACCCGCCGTTCAACCAGTACCCGCTGACCGGCCAGGTCACGTACATGGAGAGCCACGACGAGCAGTGGCTGATGGTCAAGACGCGTAAGTACGGCGCGTGCTCGGGCGCGCCCGGCGGCGGCGCGGTGTGCGACGGGGCCTCGGCCGGCGCCTACAACACGCGGACGCTCGCGACGGCGCTCCAGCGCCAGTCGCTCGCAGGCGCGTTCTTCCTGACGGTCCCCGGCCCGAAGATGCTGTGGGAGTTCGGCGAGGTCGGCTACGGCGGCGGCCCCGGCGAGTGCCTCGAGTCCACGGACTGCCCCGCGGGCACGCCGCCGCGCACGGGCAAGAAGCCGATCCGCTGGGACTATGTCGCCGACGTCCCGCCGGCCGCCAACGGCTCCGGCGCGACGGTCGTCCAGGCCTCGGCGGCGGAGCGCGCCCAGCGCCGCCAGCTCTACACCGACTGGTCTACGCTGCTCGCGCTCCGCAACGGCTACGACGTCTTCCGCACGCCGACGACGGTCACGATGAACGTCGGCTCGGGCGTCGTGGACCGCACGATCCGGCTCGAGAAGAACGGCCTCACGGTCGTCGTCGTCGGCAACTTCGGCCTCACGGAGCGGACGTCGACGCCGCCGCTCGCGGGCGCGGCGACGTGGTACGACATGGTCGGCCCGGGCACGCTCGCCGGCGGCGCGACGCTCACGCTCCAGCCGGGCGAGTGGCGCGTCTACGCCAACCAGGACGTTAACGTCCCGACGGCCGGCGAGGACACGCCCGCCGCAGGCGGCCCCGCGTTCGCGCTCGACGCCGTCTTCCCGAACCCGACGACCGGCCGCGCGACGGTCCGCTACACGCTCGACGTCGCCGGCGACGTCCGCGTGGAGGCGTACGACGTGCTCGGCCGCCGCGTCGCCGTCCTCGCCGACGGTCCGCAGGCCGCCGGCGCGCACGACGCCACGCTGGACGCGACATCGCTTCCGGCCGGCGTTTACGTCGTCCGCCTGAGTGCCGACGCGCGGTCGGCGACGGCCCGCGTGACGGTCACGCGGTAGCGCCGCCTCGGCCCCGTTCGACCGCCCGAGTCCACGGGGCTGCCGAGCGGGGTGCGCCGATCTCGCCCGACAGCCGCATCCGGAGAGCGGGCTCGGCCGACCTCACTCGCCCGACGTCTCCCGACCGATGCGCCTGCTCGCTGCCCTCCTCTGCCTCGCCATGTGCTCCGCTGGCCGCTCCCCGAGCGCCCAGTCGTTTCCGGTGACGTTCCGCTTCGCCCCGGACCTGTCGCTGCCCGGCCAGACCGTCGTCCGCGCCGTCGTCCCGGGCAGCTTCAACGACTGGGGGCCGAACACGGCCGGCAACATCGCCCCGGGCGCGGCGAGCCAGATGACGCTCGCCGCGGGCGAGTACCGCTACACGCGGGCGCTGACGGTCGGGACGGACTACGCGTACAAGGTCCACTACCACACGACCAACACCGCACCGAGCTACGGCGGCACGTGGATCCCGGACCCGCTCAACCCGCGAACCGTTGGCACGGACGTCAACTCGGCCGTCCTCGTCTCGGACCCGATGCTGTTCCAGATCGCCCGCGAGTCCGACGCCTCGGGCCGGGTCGCGGCCGTCTCGGTCGGCATCTTCGGCTCGCAGCCCGTCGCCAGCGTCACGATCACCGTCAACGGGACGGCGTACACGACGGGCATCACGGACGCGGGCGACCGGATCTACCGCTTCGCGCTGCCCGCGCCCGTCCCGGTCGGCTCGCTCGTCCGCGTCGACGCCACCGATGCGCTCGGGCGGAGCGTCACCGCGAGCACTGGCACGCTCCCACCGACCGTCACGGACGCCCCCGTTCCGGCCGGCCTGGCAGATGGCATCACGTACGATCCGTCTGACCCGACGCGCGCGACGCTCGTCCTCCGCGCGCCCGGCAAGCAGTACGTCTACGTCCGTGGGGCCTTCAACGCGTGGCAGACCGACGCTGCGCACCTGCTCGCCCGCGACACGTCGGACCCGCGCGGCACGCGCTGGTGGATCACGCTCACGGGCCTCACCCCGAACGCCGACGCCCCCTTCCAGTACCTCGTCGACGGCACAATCGAGGTCGCGGATCCGTACTCGGCGCGCGTGCTCTACCCCGGGCAGGCCGGCTTTCCGACGGGTCGGAGCGCATTCCCGGTCGGCATCCTGCACCCCGGCGCACCCGCATTCGCGTGGACCGACGCCGGTTTCACGCCGCCTGCGCCCGAAGACCTCGTCATCTACGAGCTCGACCTGCGCGACTTCCTCGCCGACGGCCGCTTCACGACGCTCGCCGACACGCTCGGCTACCTCACCCGCCTGGGCGTGAACGCGGTCGAGCTGATGCCCGTCTCCCAGCGCGACGCCGCCGACTCGTGGGGCTATGACCCCGGCTTCCATTTCGCCGTCGAAAACCGATACGGGCGCCCCGAGGACCTCAAGACGTTCGTCGACGCCGCGCACGCCGCCGGCCTCGCGGTGCTCCTCGATGTCGTCTACAACCATGCGACGGGCCAGAGCCCGCTCGTCCGCCTCGACAACGTCGGCGCAACTGGCCCGCCGACGCCGACGAACCTGTGGGCCAACGCCACGGCCCCGCACGACTTCGCCTTCTTCAACGACCTCAACCACGAGTCCCCGCTGACGCAGCTCTGGCTCGACGCCGCCAACCGCTGGTGGATCGAGGAGTACCACGTTGACGGCTACCGCTTCGACTTCACGTCTGGCTTCATGCAGCGCGGTCCGTTCTACAGCTACAACCAGAGCCGCGTCGACATTCTGACGCGCATGATCGGCGCGCTCCGCGACGTCCACCCGAACACGCTGATTACGATGGAGCACCTCACGCCCGTCGACGAGGTGCGCGCGGTGACGACGTTCGGCGAAGACCGCGGCTGGCCGGGCTCGCTCTCGTGGGTGATGCAGAGCGAGGGCTACCGCACGGCGGCGTCCGGCTTCCCGACAGCCTCGGCCGCCTCGTTCCAGGCGTCGTACACGCCGACGATCCCGGGCGGCGGCCTGCCCGTCCGCAACGGCATCGTGTACATGGAGAGCCACGACGAGCAGTGGATGATGGACCAGAACCTGACGGCCGGCAACAGCGCGGCTGGGTACTCGGTGCGCGACTTCGGCACGGCGCTGGACCGCCAGAAGCTCGCGGCGTCGTTCTTCTTCACCGTGCCTGGTCCGCGGCTGATGTGGCAGTTCGAGGAGCTCGGCTACGGCGGCGGGCCGGGCGAGTGCCTCGTCAGCACCGGCGTGACGTGTCCGGCGGGCACGCCCGGCCGCATCAACGCCAAGCCGATCCGCTGGGACTACGCCCGGCCGGGCGTCACGCCTACGCGCGGGTCGTACACCGGCGGCGCGCTCACGCCCGCGACTGACGCCGAGCGGGCCCTGCGCCTGCGCCTCTTCAAGACCTTCCAGGCGCTCATCGGGCTCCGCAGCGACTACGCCATCTTCCGCGACCCGGCGACGCAGGTCCAGCCCGTGCTCGACGTGCGGACGGTCCGCCTGATCACGCTCGCGCTGCCTGGCGCGCCGGCGGGCGAGCCGACGCGCGCGTTCGTCTTCGGCAACTTCGGCGTCGTCCCGGCCACGATCAATATCCTGTCGCCGGAGCCCGTCACGTGGTACGACTTCTTCGAGGACAGTGAGCAGAGCTTCCCGTCCGGCGTGCAGACGATGACGCTCGCGCCCGGCGAGTTCCACGTCTGGACCGACGTCGACGTGCCGTCGCCAGAGCCGGGCCTCATCACCGCCGATGGCGAGACGGCGAACGGCGCCCCGGCCCTGACGCTCGACACCTTCCCGAACCCGTCCGCAGCGCGTGCGACGGTCCGCTTCACGCTCGCCGCCGCCGCCGACGTGCGCCTCGATGCATTCGACGTGCTTGGCCGCCGCGTCGCCGTCCTCGCCGCGGGTCCGCAGGCCGCGGGCTCTCACGACGTCGCGCTCGACACGTCGGCACTGCCTGCAGGCATCTACATGCTTCGGCTGACGGCGGGTGGCGACACACGCACAACCCGCCTCACCGTCGCCCGATGACCCGCTCCGCTCGACTGCTGGCACTCGCCCTCCTGCCACTAGCCACGGCTCTCGGGCTCCGGGCCCAGCCCGCCCCGCCGGCGTGGGTCGCGGACGCCGTGGCCAACGAGATCTTCCCCGAGCGCTTCGCTAACGGCGACCCGGGCAACGCCCCGGCGTGGGAGTCGCTCGACTTCAACGACCGGGTCACGAAGGCGACGTGGCGCACGACGCCGTGGACGGCCGACTGGTACGCCCGCGCCGACTGGGAGCGCGACCTCGGGCCGAGCTTCTACGAGGACGGCGTCTTCTTCCGCCGCTTCGGCGGCGACGTGCAGGGCGTCCTGGACCGCGTCGGCTACCTCGACTCGCTCGGCGTCTCGCTCGTCTACTTCAACCCGGTCTTCTACGCCGCCTCGCTCCACAAGTACGACGCGACGAGCTATCACCACATCGACCCGTTCTTCGGGCCCGACCCCGCCGGCGACATCGCGCTCATCGCGACCGAGACTGCGGACCCGGCGTCGTGGCACCTGACGTCTGCCGACCGGCTCTTCTTCGAGACGCTCGACGCGCTCCACGCCCGCGGCATCCGCGTGATCCTCGACGGCGTGTTCAACCACACCGGCACCCGCTTCTTCGCCTTCGAGGACGTGCGGGCCAACCAGCAGGCGAGCCGCTACGCGGACTGGTACGAGATCACGCACTGGGACGACCCGGCGACGCCCGCCGACGAGTTCGACTGGACCGGCTGGTGGGGCTTCAAGCCGCTCGTCGTCCTCGCCAACACGCCCGATGGGACCGACCTCGCGCCCGGACCGAAGGCCTACATCTTCGATGCCACGCGCCGCTGGATGGACCCGAACGGCGACGGCGACACGTCGGACGGCATCGACGGCTGGCGGCTCGACGTCTCGGGTGAGGTCCCGGACGCCTTCTGGCGTGACTGGACCGCGATGGTCGCCTCCGTCAACCCGAACGCCTACACGGTCGCCGAGGAGTGGGGCGACGCGACGGACTACCTCCGGCGCACCGGCTTTCACTCCACGATGAACTACCACGCCCTCGCGATCCCGGCCGACGCCTTCCTGTGGGATGGCCGGCAGGGCGCCGCCGCCTTCGCCGACACGCTCGTCGCCCGCTTCGACGCCTACCCCGAGGCGACGCGCCTCGGGATGTTCAACCTCTACGCCGGGCACGACACGGACCGCCTCGCGTCGATGATCGTCAACGGCACGCTCGGGGCGAACTACGACCGCGACGCCAACCCGCGGCAGACCGACCGCTACGACGTCCGCGCGCCGACCGCAGCCGAGCGCGACGTCCAGCGCCTCGCGGTGACGCTCCAGATGGCGCTCCCGGGCGTCCCGATGGTCTACTACGGCGACGAGGCCGGCATGTGGGGCGCCGACGACCCCGACGACCGCCAGGCGATGGTCTGGCCAGATCTGACCTACGCCGACCAGACGCACGACCCGCTCGGCCGCCGCCGCACGCCCGACCCGGTGCGGTTCGACCACGACCTGTTCGGCTTCTACCAGCGCGCGATCGCGCTCCGCAACGGCGACGCTGTCCTCCGCCACGGCAGCCTCCGCGTGCTCGCCGCCGACTCGGCTGCCCAGTCGGTCGCGTTCGAGCGGACGCTCGGCGGGCAGCGCCGCGTCGTCGCGCTCAACCGGAGCGACCGGAGCCAGTTTCTCGCCTTCCCGGACGGCACGCCGCGCGTGCCGCTCGTCCCGATCTTCGCCTCGTCCGGAAGCCTCGCCGAGATCCCCAGTCTCGTGTTCGTCCTCGAGGAGGACGGCCGCTCGGGCGTCGGCCTGCGCCTTCCGCCGCGCACCGCCGTCGTCTTCCGCACGGCGGACGGCCCGGACGTCCGCCCCAACGGCCTCCACGAATGATGCGCCTCGTTTCCAGGTCGGTATCGACCCTGCTGCTCCTGACGCTTCTCGCAGCCGCGCCGGCGATGGGGCAGGGGAGTACCCTCGCCCGGTGGACGCTCGCGTCCGTCCCCGCAAACGCCATCCTGCTGGCCGATTCCGTCGACGCCGGCGCCCTGCTCACGCTCCAGGCCGCCGGCCTCCGCCCCGACGTCCGGATCGTCCGGGCGACCGACGAGCCCGGCCTGGCCGCAACGTGGGCGACGTCCGTGCGCCCGGTCGTCGGGACGCTGATGCTCGACCCCGAGACCTTCGGGCGCGTCGCGCCGATGACGGTCAGCGCGGGTGCATACCAGCGACCTGGCACGGCCGACGAGCCGCCGGTCGACCTCGCAGCCTCCGAAGCGTCCGCCGACGACGTCCATGGCGTCGATTTCGCTGGGCCGCCCGAAGGCGTCGTCGACCTCGGCGGCGTCGTGCTGTTCGGGCTACTCCAGACGGCCGTCACACACGCCCAGGCCGGCGACCGGGCCGCGGCCGAGCGTGCCTACGTCCGCGCCACCGCCTTCGCCCGCGACGCCGGTCGCCCGGGCGCCCGACTCGTCGGGACCGCGCGCGCGTGGATCGACACGGCCCTCATTCCGCGGCCTGCCGCGCCGCGCCGCGCCCCTGCTGCCCTCGACCTCGAATGAAAGCACTCCTCGTCCTCGCCTGCGCGCTCGGCCTCGGCGCGTGTAACACGGCCGAGCGCCCGCCCGCCGACGGTCAGCCGACGGTCATCCGGATCTGGCACCAGAAGGACGCCGCCGAGCGCGATTTCCTCGAACAGTGGGTGCGCCAGTACAACGGCCGGCAGGACTCGGTCGAGGTCGTCCTGCTGTACAAGGAGAC
Source organism: Rhodothermales bacterium (assembly GCA_038233965.1). Classification (GTDB taxonomy): domain Bacteria; phylum Bacteroidota; class Rhodothermia; order Rhodothermales; family Rubricoccaceae; genus DASVSE01. The sequence continues at coordinate 8,786 of JBBSUZ010000074.1, forward strand.
CGAGGAGCTGCGCAACCAGTACCTCTTCGCCGCCATCGGCGGCAAGGGGCCGGACCTCTTCTACGGGCCGGCCGACAACATCGGGACGCTCTCGATCACCGAAACCGCCCGCCCGCTCGACAGCCTGCTGCCCCCGAGCTTCCTCGCCGGGTTCGACTCGACGGGCCTGCTCCGCTACGACGGCCACCTGCTCGGCGTCGCGGACCAGGTCGGCAACCACCTCACGTTCGTCTACAACAAACGGCTGTTGCCTGAGCCGCCGCGCACGCTCGGCGCGCTGGACTCGCTCGGCGCCCGCTTCAACGCCCCCGGCGACTCGGTCGACTACGCCCTGACGTGGAACTACACCGAGCCCTTCTTCTTCATCCCCTTCCTGACGAGCTTCGGCGGCTGGGTGATGGACGACGCCGGCAACCCGACGCTGGACACGCCCGAGATGGTCCGCGCCATCCAGTACGTCCTCGACCTGCGCGACGTCTACCACGTCATCCCGCGCGAGTCCGACTACGAGACGGCGAACACGCTGTTCAAGGACGGCGCCGCGGCGTCGATCATCAACGGCCCGTGGTCATGGGCCGGCTACGGCGAGGCCGGCGTGGACTACGCGCTAGCGCCGATCCCGTTCAACACCGAGACCGGCCTCTGGGCGCAGCCGATGGCCGCCGCCAAGTCGTACTCGCTCAACCCGGGCGTGCCCGACTGGAAGCTGCCCGCCGTCCTCGGCCTGATGCAGCTCCTCACCGGCGACGCGATCCAGACCGACATGGCGACGCGCCTCTCGACGATCCCGGTCCGCACGTCGGTTCGCAACAGCTCTGCCGTGCGCGACAACCCGATCCTCCAGCAGTCGCTCGCCCAGATCGCCCACTCCCGCCCGATGCCGACGGCCCCACAACTCCGCCAGATCTGGGACGGCATGAAGGGCCCGTACCAGCTCGTCATGAACGGCCAGGTCTCGGCCGAGGACGGCGCGCGGCTCATGCAGGAGAACGTCGAGAAGCGCATCAACGATACCTTTCTGAACTGAGGGACGGGGGATAGGGGATGGGGGATGGGCAGAGTGCCACATCCACCGTCTGCTCATCCCACATCCCGCATCCCGCATCCCAACCGATGCTCGACGCCCCCACCGACGCGATGGCCCTCGAGATGAGAGAGAAGAGCCGCGGTGCCCTCGAGCCAGACGGCTCGCCGCGCGTGCCGCTGACGGACGGCGCGCTGCCCGGTGCGGGCGGGATGTCCGAGACGTGGCGGCAGCGGTGGTTCCTCATCGGCATGATGGGGCCGATGGCGCTGATCGTGCTCGCCGTGGTGCTGTTCCCGTTCCTGTACAACGTGGTCATCTCGTTGTCCAACATGAATATCTACACGATGCGCGACTGGCACATCGTGGGGTTCCGTCAGTACGCGAGCGTCTTCGCCGAGCCCGCCTTCTGGGGCGTCTTCGGGCGGACGATCATCTGGACCGTCGTCAACGTGTTCTTCCACGTCGTGCTCGGCGTCTTTCTGGCCGTCGTGTTGCACCAGAAGTTTATCAAGGGCAAGCCCGCGTGGCGGATCCTGCTCATCCTGCCGTGGGCCGTCCCGCAGTACATCACGGCCCTGACGTGGCGCGGGATGTTCAACTTCGAGTTCGGCGCCATCAACCTGTTCCTCGGCACGCTCGGCATCGCGCCCGTGGCGTGGCTCACGGACCCGTTCAACGCCTTCGCCGCGGCGATCATCACCAACATCTGGCTCGGCTTCCCGTTCATGATGGTCATCGCGCTCGGCGGGCTGCAGTCCATCCCGGGCGAGCTCTACGAGGCCGCAGACGTCGACGGGGCGAGCGCGTGGACGCAGTTCCGCCGCATCACGCTTCCGCTGCTGAAGCCGGTCATGATCCCCGCGATCACGCTCGGCACCGTCTGGACGTTCAACAACATCAACGTCGTGTGGCTGATCTCGAACGGCGGCGAGCCCAATGACCAGACGCACATCCTGGTGAGCTACGTCTACAAGGCGGCCTTCTCGATGTACCGGTTCGGGTGGGCGGCTGCCCTCTCGATGGTGATCTTCGCAGTGCTGTTCCTCTTCACGCAGGTCTTCCTCAACCGCACGAAGGCGACCGAGCCGATGTACTGAGAGAGGGTGCACGGTCCGGGGTACTGCCGCGCCGTTCGCCAACCCGTACCCTGAACCGTTGTACCCCGTCCCTGTGCTGCTCCGTCGCCTCGCCCTGCTCGCCCTCGTCCTCGCCGTCTCCGCCTGCTCGGAGGACGCGCCCGAGTCGCGGCTCGCGCAGGAGGGGCCGCCCGAGCTCGTCGCCCTCGCGGTCGACGTCACGCCGGACTCGCTCGCGGAGACGCGCACGGCGTTCCTGACCGACGGGACGGGCGCGGCATGGATCGACGCGCTCGCCGGCGTGGACCGATCAGGCGCAGGTGGTTTTACCGTCGGAGAGCAG
>JBBSUZ010000075.1:0-11109 GCA_038233965.1 Rhodothermales bacterium
GACGACCGGCTGCACCGGCTGCTGCACGGGCAGATGTGCTTCCCGTACTTCCCGGTCCCGTTCGAGGACCTCGCCGCGACGACGACCGCCGTCTCGGTCCGTGAGGGCGAGTCGTTCGAGGTCGGCGCGATGACGGTCCGCCCGTTCCCGGTCCACCACCCGCAGGGCGCGCACGGCTTCCGCATCGAGTGCGGCGGCGCGACGCGCGTCTACGCGACCGACTACGAGCACGGCATCGCGTCCTTCGACGAGGGCATGCGCGAGGCGGTCCGCGGGGCGGACGTGCTGATCTCGGACGCGCAGTACACGCCGGACGAGTACCGCCTCCGCGCCGGCTGGGGCCACACGACGTGGGAGAAGGCCGCCCAGCTCGCCCGCGACGCGGACGTCGGCCGGCTCTACCTCTTCCACCACGACCCCGCCCACGACGACGCCGCGCTCGGCCGCATCTGCGACTGCGCCCGCGAGGTCTTCGCGCCCTCGCACCTCGCCTGTGAGGGCGACGAGGTGCGGCTGTAGCAGATCAGGCCTGCGCGCGGGGCGCCGTAGGCCGCGGCGGGTCCGCCTCCCACGCGAACGTGAACGCCTCCGGGTCGACGGGGCGGTCGGCGAGCACGCGGAAGACGCACCGGCCGTCGCCCTCCTGAAAGCGCTCGTCGCGCACGACCTCGGCCCCGAGCAGCCGCGTCAGCGCAGACACGGTGACGCTGCACACGGCGGGCCGGCGCGAGGCCACGTTGAGGAACGGGCAGTTGCGCTCGATGAGGCGGAGCCCGTCCGTGCCGGTCTCGACCGAGGTGAAGGGGTCGTCGTCGAGGTAGATCTCGCGCAGCGCGAGAAGACGCTCTTCCAGCGAAAGGCCTGCCATCCTCGGGGCCCACTCGCGCACGCGGTCGTCCGTCAGCCGCGCCAGCAGCAGCTCCAGCGCCTCGGGACCGAGGACGCCGACGGCCGCGTCGATCAGGTCCACGGCGAGCGTGTCGTAGCGCTTGGCGAAGGCGTGGTCGCCGGCGGGCGTGAGCGCGTACCGGCTCGTCGGCCGGCCCGCGCCCTGTGGCCGCGCCTTCTGCTTGGACACGAAGCCGTCCGAAGCGAGCGCGCGAAGGTGCTGCCGGACGGCCTCGTAGGTCACCCCGGCGTGTTCGGCCAGCTCCGCGGTCGTGCTCGGCCCGACGTGCTTGAGCTGGGCGAGGAGCGCGCGCCGGATCTCGGGAAGGTGTGCCGTGGGCATCGTCAGGTGGGCCCCGGGGTGTCTACTCCGATCCCGTGGCGGTACACGAGCTGTCCGCCGAGCCAGCCGCCGCCGGCGATCACGAGCGCGCCCGCGACGGAGATCGCCAGTAGCATGCCGCCGTTCTCCGGTGCGCCGGCGTGGCCCTGCAGGACGAGCCGCACGACGAAGACCGACACACCGGCGAGCATCGCGACGAGGTGGCGCGTGGCGATGGGCAGCGCCGCGTGGCCCTCGGGGATTCGGACGTAGTCGAGAAAGCCGGCGGCGGCGGCCAGCAGGCTCACCGCGAGCCCGAGCGCGAGCGTCCAGAACGCGATCGCCCACCACATCGGGTCGGTCTGGAACACGCCGAGAGCGTCCCACAGCGGGAGTGTCAGCATCACCGCGAGCGGGACGTGGACGAGGGGCGGGTGGACGGGCTCGCCCAGGAGTCGGAAGGTGCGCATGATCAGCTCCCGTAGACCCACACGAGGAGCACGATGAAGCCGGTCACGGCCGCGCCCCCGTGAAGAAGGACGAGCGCGTTCGGCCACGGCTTCTTCTGGAGGTGGCGGGCGAGGAGGATGAACCCGCCGAGCGCGGCCGCAACGAGCAGGCCGAGCGCAACGCCGCCGAGACCGGCCGACGGCGCGCGGAGCACGGCGAGGATCAGGAGCACGAGGCCAGACGCAGCGAACGCCCCGTGGAGAAGCCCGACGCCGAGCGGCGTCTCCTTCTTTCCGAAGTGGCGGACCGCCATCGTGACGCCGAGGACGGCAGCGAGGGCGAAGAGAACGACCGGGAGGGCGGGCATGGGAGTGGGTGGTGAGGGATTTTGTTATACAAGCGTTTGCTTGCATAATGTTCCGGGTCCTCGCCTCGTCTCTTGGGATGCCGGCGCGCGTTGCACGAGGGCTCCAACGCACCGCGCGCCGCCCCCCGAAGGAGGCGGCGCGCGGCGAATGACCGGGATCCGAGCATCAGCCCCGCGTCGGGCGCTGGAGGCGCAGGGTCTGGCCGGCGCGGACGTTGCCGTTGCTGAGGCCGTTCCACTGCTGGAGGTCGCGGAGGGAGACCCCGGCGCGGCGCGCGATCTGCGTCAGGTTGTCGCCCGCGCGGACGGTGTACGTGCGCGGCGCGGCCGGCGCGGCCACCGCGGGAGCCGCAGCGCGGCGTCCACGGCCAGCGGCGGGTGCCGCGTCGCCCGAGATGATCAGGCGGCGGCCGGCGAAGAGCTGGTTCCCCTGGACGTTGTTCCAGTCGCGAAGCTGCTGCACGCTCACGCCGTACTGACCGGCGATGGCGGTGAGCGACTCGCCGCGTGCGACGACGTGCGACGTCGGGCGGCGCTCGGGGCGGTCGGAGACGACACGGACAGGGACGCGGGGCTCACGCGCAGGGCGCGCGGCGGCGACCTGCGGGCGAGCCGGCTCGACCTCGGGCTCCGGCGCGGGCGCCGGGCGGGCGAGGGCCGACACGTCCGGACCGAGCAGGCCAGCCGACGCGACGGGCGTCGCGGGGCGGGCCGGGCGCGGCGCCGGCGTCTCGGCGCGCGGGGCGGGACGCGGCGTCTCGGCCCGCGGGCGCGGCGTCTCCGCCTGTGCCACGAGAACCGGTGCGGCCGGTGCGTCCATCGCTTCGTCGTCGGAACCCTCGCCGCTCTGCTCGGCGACCATCTCGGCGCGGGCGGCGATGAGAGCCTCGCGGTCCAGCGCCTGCTGGTCTGCAGCGCTCGGGCGCGACGGGCGCGTCTGGGCGACGGCCCCGCCGCCATTGGCGGCGGTGGAGCGGCTGGCGGCGCGTGCCTGCTGGCGCTCGAAGGCGGCGAGCTGCGGCGGCGGGGCCGCGGCGTACTGGTCGACCGGGTCCTCACGGCGCACGGGCTGGCCGAGCGGACGGGCCGCCGGGCGCTGCGACTCGCGCGTCGCGGCGACGCGGAGCGCCTCGCCCGCCTCCTGCGGCGCGACGGGGCGGTTCGCGCGCGGGCCGAAGTGGACCGTCTCGGCAGCGGCGTACAGACCCGACGCGCTCGACGGCGCGAAACGGGACAGCTCGGCCTGGTTGTCGGCGTAGAGGCCGGCGGGGATGCGGACCGTCTGCGGCCCGCGGCCCGACGGCACGCGGCCCTGCCGGAGGCTGGGGTTGAGCGCGCGGACGGCCGCCTCGCTCACGCCGACGGCGCGCGCGATGGCCCCGAGCGACGTGCCCGGCGCGGCCGGCATGCGGTCGAAGGTGTAGGCCGGGCCCGGGTCGTTGGTCGGCGAGATGCCGTACGCGCCGGGGTTCGAGACGACGAGCGTCGTCGCGATAAACATCGGGACGTACGCGCGCGTCTCGCGCGGGATCGCGTCCTCGATGTCCCAGAACGTCGCGCGGCGGCCGGTGCGCTCCTGGAAGCGGGCGGCGGCACGGGCGATGACGGCCGGGTTGCAGTTGTAGCCGGCGAGGGCGAGCTGCCAGTCGCCGAAGCGGTCGTGGAGGTCGCGGAGGTGGCGCGCAGCGGCCCGGGTCGCCCGTTCGGGGTCGAGGCGGTCGTCGACTTCGCTCGTGGCCTGGAGGCCGTAGGCGGCACCCGTCGCGCGGATGAACTGCCACATGCCGGCGGCGGCCATGTGGCTCTGCGCGGCGGGGTTGAGCGCACTCTCGACCATCGCGAGGTACTTCAGCTCGTCCGGCACGCCCTCCTCGGCGAGGATCCGCTCGACCATCGGGAGGTACGTCTCCGAGCGCGACAGCAGGCGCTCGACGTGGCTCGGGCGGCGCACGAGGAACTGCACGTAGCGCTCCACCTGCGTGTTGACGTCCATCGGGATCGACGTCGCGTAGGTCTGGCGGTCCGGCAGCGTGACGTGGTCCAGCAACGGGACGCCCATGTCGAAGCCGCGCTCGACGGCGTCGATGCCGGCCTCGCGGAAGGCATAGACGTCGCCGCGGTCCACGGCCGGCGTGTCGTAGAAACGCTCGTACTCCGTGATGACGGCCGAGTAGGCGTCGCGGAAGCGGGCGTCGAACATGACGCCGGGGCGCTGGCCGAGCAGCTGCAGGTCCGACATCAGGTCGTCGAGCAGCATCGAGTAACGGCCCTGGTCGCCGTCGGCGGCGGCGTCGAGGAGGGTCGCCTGGCGCTCGTAGAGGCGGGCGAGGCGGCGGGCGAGTTGGTCGGCGGAGAGCGAGTCACCGGCGACGGATCTGGAGGCGTCGGGGCGCTGGGCAGCGAGCCGGGGGGCGACGAGGTCCGTGGCGGGGGACTGGGCCAGCGCCGCCGGCGCGAGCGCGGGGAGCGTGACGAACAGCAGCGGGGCCGCAAGTGCGAGTCGAGCCATGCAGGCGTGTCGGGCTTGTGGTGGTCAGAATGTGGCCGTGCGATGCGTTTCGGGCGGTCGCGCCGGCGCGCACCGGGGAACATACGCCTCCCCGACCGCCGGAGCGCAAGCGGAACCTCGGCGAAGGCTGCATTCGTGGGCTAGGGGGACGCGGAAGCGCCCTGTCCGGCCCGGACGGCGCGTCCCCTCATGCGATCTTGCCGGGCCATCCCCTCAATCGCCGTGCGTGTCTCCCGCGTCGTCCTGTCGGCCGTCCTCGCCGCGACCTGCGCGTGCGCGCCGGCGCTCGCGCAGGCCGTGCCGCGCCCCCTCCTGTGGCACATCGACGACGCCGACAGCCGCGTCTACCTGCTCGGCTCAGTCCATGCGCTGCGCCCCGGCACGGAGGTCCTGCCCGGCCCCGCCGCGTTCGCCTTCGAGGACGCCGAGGCCGTCGCGTTCGAGGTCGACTTCGACGCCGCCCGCGCCGACGCCGGCGCGGCCACGGTCCTCGGCATCGCGACGGACGGCATCGCTCTCTCGAAGCGCCTCGGGCCGGCCGATTCGCAGCGCCTCGCCCGCCGCATCGAGCCGGCGGGGCTCTCGCTCGCGGCCGTCGAGTCGTTCAAGCCGTGGCTCGCCGCCGTCGTCCTGATGACGCTGCCCGATGGCACGACCGGCCTCTCGGCCGACGCCGGCGCGGACGCCGTCCTCTTCGCCCGCGCCGCCGCCGAGGGGAAAGCACGCCTCGCGCTCGAAACCATCGCGGACCAGGTCGCCGCGTTCGACGGCCTGCCGCTCAAGGACGCGCTCGCGATGCTCCGCGACGCGCTCGGGCCGGACGACGACGCCCCGCTCACGAGTCTCGTCGACGCGTGGGAGGCGGGCGACGAGGACGCGCTCGCCGCCATCGTCGCGCAGGGGTTGGGCCGGACGTCCACGATGCGCCGCCTTTTCCTCACCGACCGCAACGCGCTGTGGGTCCCGCAGATCGAGGCGATGCTCGCCCGCGAGGACCCGTACGGCCACCCCGAGGACGTCCTCGTCGTCGTCGGCGCGGGCCATCTCGTCGGGCCGGGCAGCGTCGTCGAAATGCTCCGTGCGCGCGGCTACACCGTGACGCGGATGTGAGACGGTTGAAAGGTTGAAAGGGGCCGACTGGAGTAGTTACATCTGGCCCATCGCAACAACAAAAACATGTCATCCTGAACTCGTTTCAGGATCTGCATTTTTGCATTTGTCGGACGATCGATGAAACGCAGATCCTGAAACGAGTTCAGGATGACAAGGTGTGGGGTGGGTGCTTGTTTCTTGGTCCACGGTCCACGGTCCACGGTCCACGGTCCACGGTTCCTACAGCGGCAGGTTGCCGTGCTTGCGCTTGGGCATCGTCTGGACCTTGTTCTTCAGCATCCGCAGCGCAGCGATGAGCCGGGCGCGCGTCTCAGACGGCCGGATGACGTCGTCGACGTAACCGCGCTCGGCGGCGACGTACGGGTTGGCGAAGCGGTCGCGGTACTCGTCCGTGAACGCGGCCTCGGTCGCGGCCGGGTCGTCCGAGGCCGCGATCTCGCGCTTGCGCAGGATCTCGACGGCGCCCTTCGCGCCCATGACGGCGATCTCGGCCGTCGGCCACGCGAGGTTGAGGTCGGCGCGGATGTGCTTCGAGTTCATCACGTCGTACGCGCCTCCGTAGGCCTTGCGCGTGATGACGGTGAGCTTCGGGACGGTCGCCTCGCAGAACGCGTAGAGCAGTTTGGCGCCGTGGCGGATGATGCCGCGCCACTCCTGGTCCGTGCCCGGCAGGAAGCCCGGGACGTCCTCGAACACGACGAGCGGGATGCCGAAGGCGTCGCAGAAGCGGACGAAGCGCGCGCCCTTGACGGACGCGTCGATGTCGAGCACGCCCGCGAGCACGGCCGGCTGGTTCGCCACGATGCCGACCGACTGCCCGCCGAGGCGGGCGAAGCCGACGACGATGTTCGCCGCGAAGTCCGGGTGGATCTCGAAGAACGTCCCGCCGTCGACGACGCGCGAGATGACGTCGTGGATGTCGTACGGCGTGGACGCGCTCTCGGGCACGACGGTGTCGAGCGCAGCGTCGGCCCGCGTCTCGGGGTCGGTCGTGGGGCCGATCGGCGGGGCGTCCTCGCAGTTCTGCGGCAGGTAGCCGAGCAGCTCGCGGATGCCGAGCAGGAGCGCGGCCTCGTTGGCGAAGGCGCGGTGGCACACGCCGGACTTTCTCGCGTGCGTGTCGGCTCCGCCGAGCTCCTCCTGCGTCACCTCCTCGTTCGTGACGGTTTTGACGACGTTCGGGCCCGTCACGAACATGTAGCTCGTGCCGCGCGCCATGAACACGAAGTCCGTGATGGCGGGCGAGTAGACGGCGCCGCCGGCGCACGGCCCGAGGATGGCCGAGATCTGCGGCACGACGCCCGAGGCCATCGTGTTCTGGAGGAAGAGGTCGGCGTAGCCGCCGAGGGCCGCGACGCCCTCCTGGATGCGCGCGCCGCCCGAGTCGTTGAGGCCGATGACGGGCGCGCCGTTCTCGAGCGCGAGCTGCATCAGGCGGACGATCTTGCCCGCGTGGGCCAGCCCGAGCGACCCACCGAAGACCGTGAAGTCCTGCGAGTAGACGTACACGAGGCGCCCGGCGACCGTCCCCCAGCCCGTCACGACGCCGTCGCCGTAGGGCCGCTCCTTGTCCAGCCCGAAGGCGGTCTCCTGGTGGCGCACGAAGGCGCCGGTCTCCTGGAACGAGCCCGCGTCCAGGAGGACGTCGAGGCGCTCGCGGGCGGTGAGCTTGCCGCGGGCGTGCTGGGCGTCGATGCGGGCCTGCCCGCCGCCGAGGAGGGCGTCGGCGCGGCGGCGGTCGAGGTCGGCGAGGCGGTCGGGGGAGTCGGACATCACGTAGGTCGGAAGCGGGATTCGACGTCGTCCACGAAGGCGACGGCAGCGTCGGAGAGGGGGCTCACGCGGTGGCGGCGGAAGACGTCGCGCGCGATCGTGTCGCTCGCCTCGGTCCACGACGCGTCGCGGGCGAGGGCGACGAGCGTCTTGCCGTAGTCGGCCTCGGAGCCGCCGAACAGGTCGGCGATGTAGAGCGCGCGCCTCGCGTCGTCGGCGGGGTGGCCGAGGGCGGCGCGCTCCAGACGGTCGAGGCCGGAGAGGGCGTCCTCGGGCGCCGTCGGGCGCGGCTCGGGCGGGCGGACGTCGGCGGGGCCGGGCGGCGGCGTGGGCGGGAGCGGCGGCCGCGGCGGGGCGACGGGCGGGCTCGGGAGGTGCGCGTCGGGCGGACCGGCGGGACGCGGCATGAACCGCTTCCAGAGCGCGGGCGCAGCGTCGGGCGCGGCGGCGGGCGCCGGGGCGTAGCGCTGCCAGAGCGGCGTGTCGGCGTCGACGGGCGCGGGAGACGGCGGGCGTGGCGCGAGCATCGACGGCTTCTCCTGCGGAGCCGTCGCCTCGGGCAGCGGGCCGAGCGGATCAGGACGGTCGGCCGGTGTCCGGTCCGGGCGGACGTCTGGCGTCGACGGCCCGATCCAGGCGTCGAGGTCGCGGTCGGTCGTGGTTGGCGGTGCGCTGTCGATCACCTCGACGGGTCTCGGCGCAAGTGGGGACGTCGTCGTCAGGTCGTCCATCGCCGGAGCGTCGATCGTCGGGACATCGACGATGTCCGGTGCGGACGTCGAGTCGGGAGCGTCGGCGAACGGGGTGAGGTCCGGGACGTCGGTGGCGTGAGGAACGTCCGGGACGCCTATGACGGGCGCGTGGTCGGGTGCGTCGTGCGCGTCATCCTGATCGTCGGAGCCGGGTGCGTCGAGAGGGAGGTCGGCGCTCGGCAGGGCGACAGCATGCTGTGGCCCTGCGGCGTCGTCAGCCTCGGCGGTGTAGTCGGGGACGTCGACGTCGTGCGGGACGTCGGGAACGACGGCGAGAGGCTCAGGCGCGGCCTCCGGCGCGAGCGGCTCCGGCGCGGGCGGCTCCGGCGCGGGCGGCTCCGGCGCGGGCGGCGCGGGGAGGAGGGAGGCGAGCAGGGCGCGGATCTCGTCGGGCGTCTGACGCCCGCGGCCGGCGAAGGCGCGGGCCATCTCGGGCTGCCCCTTGGCCTCGAACAGCGCGACCGTCAGCGCGTACGGCACCCCGTCCGACCCCGCGAGGACGGAGAGCGGCGTCACGGCGTCGGCCCACTCGTCGGCCGTGAAGGACTCGGCCATGCGGCGGTCGATGCGCCGCAGCAGGCTCTCGAGCGCCGCGCGGTCCATCCGCGGGATGCCCTTGCGCTCGACGTAGCGGCCGGCGATCTCGGGCAGGATCGGGGACGTCGCGACGGCGGCGATGCGCGCGAGGAGCAGGACGGCGGGGCGCTCGTCCGGACCGTCGTCCTCGAATGCGACCGCGGCCAGCGTCTCGGCCGGGCGGACGACGTGCGACAGCGCGAGCAGGCAGCCGTCCGACAGGAACGATGTCCACGCCGGGGCCGGAACGCGGCCGGCCTTCCGGGCGGCGTCGCGCCACGCGCGGGCGGCGTCGAGCGCCCGGTCCGCGTCCAGCCAGTCCGACGCCGGCGGCGGGGCGGCCCGGTCGACCTGCGCGTCGAGGCGGGCGAGGAGCACGCGGGCGAGCGGGGCAGGGAGCGCGGCGATCTCGGCGCGGCCGTGGGCCTGCGCGGCCGGTAGGCGCTCCCGGACGCGGCGCGCGAGCGCGTCGGCTGCGTCCCGGAGGGCGGCGTCGGCGGGATCGGGCTCGAGCATCGGCAGGCGCGGCGGGGGGCGGGCAAGCTACGCGGCGGGGCCGCGCCGTCGGGCGCTCAGCGCGGCAGATTGCGGAGGCGGACCTCGCGGGCGAACCGCTCGGCCGCGTCGCGGTGCTTCTTCGCGATCGGGAGCACGATCGCGCCCGGTGGGTCGCCCGGGAAGTCGCGGACCCGGACGAACCCGAACGGCTGCACGACGAGCCGCGGCTTCCGCAGCGTCGGCTCCTCGATGCGCACCTCCTCGACGTCGTCGACGGCCAGCCGGATCGTCTTGCGCCCGAACGGGATGAGGTTGATCAGGAGGCGCTCCGTCTCGAACACGACGGCGTCGCCCTCGAGCGCGACCGTGCCGCGGACCGAGACGAGGCCGTCTTTGAGTTCGAAGGCGAACGGGATGCGCATCACTCGGCGGGCTCGGGTTCGGTGGCCGGTTCCGGCGCGTCGTCCAGCCGCACGCCGACGAGGCGCGACACACCCGGCGTCGGCATCGTGACGCCGTACATCCGGTCCGCCGCCTCCATCGTGAGCTTGTTGTGGGTGACGAGGATGAACTGCGTGCGGTCCGAGAACGAGCGGATGAGGCGCATGAAGCGGTCGACGTTGGCGTCGTCGAGTGGCGCGTCGACCTCGTCGAGGATGCAGAACGGGCTGGGCTTGACGAGGTAGATCGCGAACAGCAGGGCGGTCGCGGTGAGCGTCTTCTCGCCGCCCGAGAGCTGCGCGAGCCCGACCGGCCGCTTGCCCTTCGGGCGCGCCGTGATGGCGACGGGCGACTCGAGCGGGTCGTCGCCGTCGAGCGCGACGTCGGCCTCGGCGTCGCCGCCGAAGAGGTCGGCGAAGATGGTCCGGAAGGCGTCGCGGATGAGTGTGAACGTGGTCTCGAAGCGCTCGCCGGCCGTCCGGTTGATCTCCTCGATGGTGTCGAGCAGCGACCGCTCGGCGTTCTGGACGTCGGCGCGCTGCGTCTGGAGGAACGTCAGGCGCTCGCGCTCCTCGTCGTAGCTCTCGAGCGCGAGGGCGTTGACGGCGCCGAGGCCGCGGATCTTCTCCCGCAGGCGCGGCACCTCGGCGCGGGCGGTGTCGGGCTGGAAGAGTTCTTCGGCGGCGAGGCGGTCGAGCTCGGCCTCGGCGTCGTCGAGCGTCGCGCCGTGGTCGTCGGCGAGGCGCTCGGCCGTGGTGTCCTGGCGCGTCGCGATTTCGGCGAGGCGCAGGTCGGCCGCGGCGCGCGTCGCGAGCGCCGTCTCGCGCGCCTGCCTGACGGCCCGGAGTCCGGACTCCACGTCGGCGATGCGCGCGCGCGATTCGAGCACCGCCGTCTCGGCCTCCGACGCCGCTGTGCCGAGCGCGTCGGTCTGTGTCCGCTCCGCGTCGAGCGTCGCTGCGAGGCTGGACTCGCGCGCGTTAGACGTCGCCAGTGCCTCGGAGAGGCGCGCGTGCTCGCCGCCCCGGGCCGCGTCGCGGGCGTCGAGCGCGGCGGCGTCGCGGGCGATTCGGTCGCGGTCGGCGCGCCGGGCGGACTGCTCGGCACCTGCGCGCTGCTGCGCGAGTCGCGCCTCGGCGTGCGCGGCGTCGGCCGCGCGCCGGTCCGTCTCGGCCGTTTCGAGGACGCGGCGGGCGGCGTCGCGAGCGCGCTCCGCAGCGTCGGCCGACATCGTGGCGGTGGCGAGCGCGGCGTCGAGGACGTCGTCGGCCGGGAGCGCGGCCGTCTGGCTCGCGACCTCGGCGAGGCGGGCGTCGGTGCGCGCGATCTCGCCGGCGCGGGCCGCGACCTCGGCCTCGCGACGCGCCTGGGCGGTTCGCGCCGCCGCATCGGCCACGCGCGCGGCGTCGCGTGCCGCCTC
>JBBSUZ010000076.1:0-11107 GCA_038233965.1 Rhodothermales bacterium
CCAGTGACGCGCCTCAGCCTTGAGGTCCTCGGGGACGGGGATCTCGTCCCACGTCGCGCCCTGCGTCGCGTCGTCCCAGACGATGGCCTGGTTCGTGATGAGGTCGATGACGCCGCGGAACATCTCGCCGTCACCGATCGGGATCTGGACTGGGACGGCGTTGGCGCCGAGGCGGTCCTTCATCATCCCGATGACCTTGTAGAAGTCCGAGCCCGTGCGGTCCATCTTGTTGACGAACGCGATGCGCGGGACGTTGTACTTGTCCATCTGCCGCCAGACCGTCTCGGACTGCGGCTCGACGCCGCCGACGGAGCAGAACAGGGCGACCGCGCCGTCGAGGACGCGCAGGCTCCGCTCGACCTCGACCGTGAAGTCGACGTGGCCGGGCGTGTCGATGATGTTGATGCGGTGGCCGTCCCACTCGGCCGTCGTCGCGGCCGAGGTGATGGTGATGCCGCGCTCCTTCTCCTGCTCCATCCAGTCCATCGTCGCGCCGCCCTCGTGGACTTCGCCGATGCGGTGGGTCTTGCCCGTGTAGTACAGGATCCGCTCGGTGGTCGTCGTCTTCCCGGCGTCGATGTGCGCCGAGATGCCGATGTTGCGGGTCTTGTCGAGGGGGAACGTTTTTCCGGTGCTCATTGCAGTCGGTATGGTGGGGTGCGGCGCGTGCCGCGTGTGCGGATAGACCGCGTGTGCGGCAGGGCCGCGGGCCGCTCGTTAGAAGCGGAAGTGGGAGAAGGCCTTGTTGGCCTCGGCCATGCGGTGCGTGTCGTCCTTCTTCTTGACCGCGCCGCCCTCCCCGCGCGAGGCGGCGAGCAGCTCCGCCGCGAGGCGGTTGGCCATGGACTTGTCGCCGCGCTGGCGCGCGTACTGGAGCAGCCACCGGAACGCGAGGCTCGTGCGGCGCTCGGGGCGAACCTCGATCGGCACCTGGTACGTCGCGCCGCCGACGCGGCGGGACTTGACCTCGGCGAGCGGGGCCGCGTTCTCGAGCGCCTTGCGGAACACATCGACGCCGGGCTCGCCCGTGCGCTCCTCGATGAGATCGAAGGCGCCGTAGACGAGCGTCTGCGCGGTGGACTTCTTGCCATCCCGCATCACGGCGGCGATGAACTTGGCGACGGTGACGTCGGCGTAGATCGGGTCCGGGACCGCGATCCGCTTTTCGGCTTGCTTCCTACGCATCGGAAAGTCGTGTCAGAGGCCTGCTTGGGGCCGGAGTTGGCCCATGCAGGCCGGGAAACTGGGGTCGCGCCGAACAGGCGCGCGGGCACAGGGCGGGCGCTTACTTGGCGGCCTTCTTGGGCCGCTTGGCGCCGTACTTGGACCGGCTCTTCTTGCGGTCGGCGACGCCGGCCGTATCGAGCGCGCCGCGCACGATGTGGTACTTCACGCCCGGGAGGTCCTTCGCGCCGCCACCGCGCACGAGCACGATCGAGTGCTCCTGGAGGTTGTGGCCCTCGCCCGGGATGTAGGCGATGATCTCGTACCCGTTCGTGAGGCGCACCTTGGCAACCTTACGGAGGGCCGAGTTCGGCTTCTTCGGCGTCGTCGTGTAGACGCGCGTGCAGACGCCGCGGCGCTGCGGGTTGCCCTGAAGCGCGATCGACTTCGACGTGTAGCGCTTCGGCGTCCGGCCTTTGCGGACGAGCTGGTTGATCGTTGGCACTGATGGAGCGGTCGACTGGTGACTCGGTATGCGGTCGGGGCAGAAGGCCCCGCCGCGGGCGGTGCAGCACGAAAGGTAGGCCGCGGACGGCCTAGCCCGCCAATGGCGTCCCTTCACAAAACGCCCCCGACGCCGCGCACGGGCATCGAGGGCGAAGAAGCGTTGGCGAAGCTGGTCTAGCAACCTAGACCAGCAGACTACACTAGGATGGCGTCGAACCGGGGACCGTCTCGCTCGGTGCCCCGTCTCCTCCGACGGCCGGCGGCTCGCCGGTGAGCGTCTGCGCCTCGATGGCTGCGGCGTCGGCTTCGTACACGGAGTCGCCGTCGATCGGACCCGCAGGCTCGCCCTCGGCGGTGACGCCGGGGATGTGCTCGGGCTTCTTGTAGGGGCGTGGCCCGAGGACGACGCGGAGGTCGTTCTCGTTCAGCACCTCCTTCTCGAGAAGCGCCTGCGCGAGCTCCTCGAGCTTGTCCGCCCGCTCGGTGAGCAGCGCCCGCGTCTGCACGCGGACGTCGGCGATGATGGAGCGGACCTCCTCGTCGATGGCGCGGGCCGTGTCCTCGGAGAACGGCTTCGAGAAGACGGGCTGGTCGCTCTTGCCCGACATGTTGAACGAGACGTAGCCGATCTTCTCGGACATGCCGTAGTCCACGACCATCGCATAGGCGAGGGCGGTGATCTTCTCGAGGTCGTTCTGGGCGCCCGTCGTGATCTTGCCGAAGATGATCTCCTCAGCGACGCGGCCGCCCATCGTCATCACCATGCGGTCGGTGAGCGCCTCGCGCGAGTAGAGGTAGCGCTCCTCCGGGAGCGACTGCGCGTAGCCGAGCGCCGCCATGCCGCGCGGCACGATCGACACCTTCACGACGGGGTCCGTGAACTCGCGGAACCAGCCGGCGACGGCGTGGCCGGCCTCGTGGTAGGCCACGATCTTCTTCTCATCGGGTGAGATGAGCTTGTTCTTTTTCTCGAGCCCGCCGATGACGCGGTCGATGGCGCGCTCAAAGTCGATGGCCTCGATGCCCTCCTTACCCTCGCGGGCGGCGAGCAGCGCAGCCTCGTTGCAGACGTTGGCGATCTCGGCACCGGCGAAGCCCGGCGTCTGACCGGCGATGAGGTCGATGTCGATGTTCGGGGCGAGCGTCAGGTTCTCGGTGTGGACCTTGAAGATGGCGGCGCGTTCGCGGCGGTCCGGCCGGTCGATGAGAATCTGGCGGTCGAAGCGGCCCGGGCGCAGCAGCGCCGAGTCGAGGACGTCCGGGCGGTTCGTCGCCGCCATCAGGATGACGCCCTTCTCGGTGTTGAAGCCGTCCATCTCGACCAGCAGCTGGTTGAGCGTGTTCTCGCGCTCGTCATTGCCACCCATGACGGCACCTCGGCCGCGGCTGCGGCCGACGGCGTCGATCTCGTCGATAAAGATGATGCAGGGCGCCTTCTCCTTGGCCTGCTTGAAGAGGTCGCGGACGCGCGCGGCGCCGACGCCGACGAACATCTCGACGAAGTCGGAGCCCGAGAGCGAGAAGAACGGGACGCCGGCCTCGCCGGCGACGGCCTTCGCGAGCAGCGTCTTGCCCGTGCCCGGAGGCCCGACGAGCAACACGCCCTTCGGCAGCTTGCCGCCGAGACGGGTGAACTTGTTCGGCGAGCGCAGAAACTCGACGACCTCCTCGACCTCAGCCTTGGCCTCGTCCAGCCCGGCGACGTCGGCGAAGGTGATCGGGTCGCCTTCGGACTGGTCGAAGAGCGTCGCCTTGTTCTTGCCGATGTTGAGGACCTGCTGGCCCGGGCCGCCCATCCGCTTCAGGATGAACATCCACAGCAGCGCGAGCGCGCCGATGAAGAAGACCCACGTCACGAGCCCGCCCCAGAGCGGGTTGGTGACCTCGGACGTGAACGTGATCGGCGTCCGGTTCGCGGCGAGACGCGTCTCGTTGATGCCCTGGACGAAAGCGGTCAGGTCGTAGTCCGCCGGCTTGGTCGTCCGGAAAACGCGCGCGGCGCGCGGGTCCGGCTGGCGGCCAAACGTCTGCTCGGGCACGACAGCCTGGACGCGGCCGGCCTGGACGGCGGCCTCGGTGTAGACGCCTTGCACGGCACGGTCGTCGCGGACCGTGAACTCCTCGATGTCGCCGCGCTGGAGCTGGGTGAGGAAGCTGGAGAAGTCGACGTCGCGCTGGGCGGCACCGTTGCCGAGCACGCTCGCGAGCGCGAGCAGCAGCAGCGTCACGAGGACGAACAGGTAGAACGTGCCGAGCGACAGGCGCGGGCGGCGTGGGCCGTCGGGCTTACCGTCGCGAGGTGTCGAGGGGGGTCGGGTCTGCTGGGCCATTGAGGCGGGAAGGGGCCGGTCGAATCTGGAGCGACCCACGAGAGGCCTGCCGCGGGGCGGGCACAGTGTCAGGGAACCGGCCGTACCCGGGCCCCCGGTGGGGGTTCCGTTTCGGCCTCAGGGCTCGGAGGGGTCGCCGGGCGGAATGCGGCCCTGATCGGGCAGCGGAAGCGTCTCCGGGGCGGGCGTGGTTGGCACGTCGGGCGGGGCGTCGATGGGCGCGTCCGCAGGCACGTCGGGGAGGCGGGGCGGGGCGATGAGCCGGAGGCCGTCGGTGGTGACGAGTATCGCGTCTGCGAGGGCAGGCTGGACGTCAAGCGGAACGTCGGCCGTGGCCTCGTCCGCATCCGCGAAGCGGCCGACGAGAATGTAGAAGCTGCCGGCTCCGTCGGTCGCGAGGGCTGCGCGAAGGTCGAGCGCAGCGAAGGCCGGCAGTTCGGCTGCCGCGGCGAATGCGCTCGGGAACGGCCCGACGCGATACGTCACCCCGCCACCGGCGAGCGTGAACGGATCGGTGCCGCGGAAACCGCCGAAGACGACAGGCTCTGGCGCGTCGGGCGGCACACCCACCGGATCACCCGCGCGAGTGGGTTTGTCGGGGACGGCGAAGCCGGCGTCCGAGGGAACGTCGGGCAGAGAAACGACCTCCGGGGACGTCACGCCCTGCGGTAGCGGTGCGGCCTCGGGCACGGGGAGCGTCTCGGCAACCGCGCGGGCGCGTCCCGCGGCCGGGCTCGCCGGATACCGCCGTGCGAGCGCGGCGAGATAGTCGCGTACGAACACGTCGGGGACGGTCGCTACCGAGTCTGACGAGGAGACGGCCGAGTCAGGGCGCTCGGGCGTGTCGAGAACAGGCGTGACGATCGGCGGTGCGGCGACTGGTGGAGCCGGGAGTCGGACCCCGTCTTCGTCGCCGTCAGGATCGGGCGAGCCGACCGGAGCGGGCGCGCCGACTGGAACCGGGACACCTGGGCGAGGGGCCCGCACCGCCGTCGGGTAGGCGAGTTCGCCGTCGAGCAGGACCGGCGGGGCGGCCGGCGCGTCAGGGGCGGCGCGATCGGGCACAGCCTGCTCATCGAAGAGAGCGGCCGGGCGCAGGTCGGGCGGGAGGGGCGCGATGAGCGCCGCCGAGTCCCCGCGGAGGCTCTGGATGTAGGCCAGCGCGCCGGCGAGGAAGGCGCGCGGCGCGCCGGGCGCCTCCGGGTCGGACTCGCCGAGGGCGACGAGGGCCGTCGCCGCGGCGCGCGGGTCGCCGTCGTCCCAGATCTGGCGTGCGTCGACGTAGGCGTCGTCCTCCGACGTCGAGACCGAGTCTGCGGGAGCCGCGACGACCGGATCTCGGCCCTCGAGACGCGCGCGGGCGGCGGCGGCGAGCGCGCTCGTCGAGTCCTCCATCGCGGCGACGTCGCCGTAGAGCGTGCGTGCGGCGTCGGCGCGGCCGCCAGCGGCCTCGAGCTCGGCGAGGGCATAGCGCGTACGCGGGGCGACCGGGGCGTTGGGCGTCTCGTCGAGGATGAGGCGGTAGAGCGCGGCAGCACGGTCGGGCCGTTCGAGCGACAGGAAGAAGGTGTTGGCGAGTTCGTAGCGGAGCGCGGCGCGGCTCGTCCGCAGCGAGTCCTGGGCCTCGGGAGTGCGCGGGATGCCCGAGAGGTCGAGGGGCGGCGGACCGCCGAGGCCGTTGAATCCCGGCGCGAACTGCGGGTCCGACGTGACGCCGCCGAGGGTCTGGGCGGCGGCCCCGCTGGTGATCGCCGAGCGTCGGCGCCAGTTGGGCACGAGCGGGCGGTCGCCGAAGAGGCGCTGGAACGAGAGCAGGCCCGACTGGACAGCCCGCGGGTCGCGGAAGCCGAGGAAGCCGGAGATGTCGCCCTCGGTGCCGGCACCTGGCGAGCCCGGCGTGTCCGTCCCGCGCGGTGCCCCGAAGTCGCGGCCGGGGTCCTGCCCGAACGGCGTCCGGACCTCGCCCGCGCCGCTGAAGTCCTGGAGCGCGCGCTGGGCATCGGCCTGGCGGCGCTGCTCGGCCCACTCGGCGAGGCGGATGGACTCGATCTCGGCGATCCGGGCCGTGAAGGCCGCCTCGGGGAGCGCCGCGAGATCGAGCAGGGAGTCGATGGCCGCGATCTGGATGGACGTCCGCGCGACCGTCTGGTAGGTCGACGCGAGCGTAGTCGTGCCGACGATGGCGGCGCGCGAGCGGCGCTGCGCGACGGTCGGCGGGGCCTGGATGGCGGTCGCCGCGGTGTCGAAGTGGGCGGAAGCGCGCACGAAGTCGCCCACGACGTCGCGGTAGAACTCGGCCAGGCGGTAGTGCGCCTCGCCGCGGACGGCCTGGCCGCCGAGGGCCTGGTCGTAGAGGACGGAGCGGAAGCGCGTCTGCGCGGCGTCGGTCTGGCCCGAGGCGGCGAGCACGCGCGCCTGCGCGAGGGCGACCTCGCCGCGGCGCGGGAAGTTCTTGTCGTCGCGGGCCATCGCGCCGAGCACGGCGAGGCCGTCGGCCGGGCGGCCTGCGTCGAGGCCGAGCACGAGGCCGCGGCTGATCTCGGCGGCGAATGCGATCTCGTAGGCCGGCCGGCGGCGGAGCGCCAGGTCGTACGCCTCGGCCGCAGCGTCGTAGCGGCCGGCGGCCTCTTCGACCTGCCCGAGCAGGAGCGCGGCGCGGGCCCCGAGGTCCGCGTCACGGACGGCCGCGAGGCCGTCGCGGAGGTCTACGGTGGCCGCGTCCCAGCGGCCGGCGCGTGCGTTGAGCTCGCCGAGCGCGAGGTGCATCCGCGCCTGCCAGTAACGGTCGCCGTCCGGCAGCGCGAGCGCCTCGCGGAGGGCCAGCACGCCCTCGTCGTAGCGGTCCGCCGCGGCGAGCGTGCGCCCCAGCCAGAAGCGCGCCTCGTCCGCGAGGCGGCGGTCGTTGACGAGCATCGCCGCCGCGATGGTCTCGCGGAACTTCTGGTCCGCCCCGACGAAGTTGCTCTCGTAGAAGTACGACTTCCCGATCACGAGGAGCGCGTCATCGGCCCACTTGGAGCCGGGGCGCTGGCGCAGCAGCTCGGCGCTCTTGCTGATGGCGGCCTCGAACGTCGCCTGCGAGCCGCCGCCGGCGCCGGTCGGGAAGAGCTCCACGAGGCGCGTGCGGTCGATGGGCGTGTCGCCGTTGAGCAGCGCCGTCTCGCCCTGCTCGAGCTGGCGGGAGGCGTTGTAGTACGTGTTGTAGTACGCCCGGAAGTTGTCGTAGCGGCGGTGCAGCGCCGAGCCCGACCGGCAGCCCGAGAGCACCACGAGGGCGGCGAGCACGGCCACGGCCGGGACGAAAGCAGAGGGAACGCGCATGTCGGGCCGGAGGTGAGCCACACGCGGTCGCGCGGGCAGGATCCGGAAGGGCGAAACGGAGAAGCGAACGGGCGGGCGCGTCGGGTGTGGGCGGCGTCGGGCAAGCTACCGCCGGGATGCCCGGCTCCGCGGGGCGCAAACGCGCGACCCGCGGCGGTTCGCGCACGGTGCCCCCCGCGCCCTGTGCAACCCCCGCGCCGGGTCGGCCGTAGGTCAGCCTCCGTCACCGCTCCCGCTATGTCCCTCCTCCTCGCTGCAACGCTCGCCGGCCTCGCCAAGGGGCTGCTGGTCGCCTTGCTGGCCGTCCTCAACGCCGTGCTGGCGCTGCTGGCCTCGCTCGCGACGTGGAAGACGTACCTCGCGCTCGGGAGCAAGGTGGCGCTGATTGCCCTCTTCTGCGTGCCTGTCCTGGGCATCCTCGCCTTCCTGTTCTGGGGCCAGCGCGTCGTGCGCGACCGCCAGAAGTAGCCCGCCGGCACCGGGCGCGCTGGACTGACCCGCGCCCTCTGCTGCATGCCTGTCCCTCCTCCCCCGATCCGATGCTCGACCGCCTCCGCGCCCTGCCCGCGCTCCTCGCCCTCGTCGGCGCTACCGTTCTCTCGGGCTGCGGCCCGAGCAACCTCATCCGCGGCGTCCGCAACCCGTTCGGCTTCGGCATCTGCGGCCTCCTCATCATCGTGCTGGACGTCCTCGCGCTCGTCGAGGTCTGGAAGAGCTCGCGCACGGACAGCGACAAGATCCTGTGGACGGCCGTGATCATCATCCTGCCGTTTGTCGGCCTGATCGCGTACTACCTCTTCGGCCGCAAGTAGTCGTGCCGCGCCTCCGGCTCCTGCTGCTGGTCGTCGTCGCCGGGTGCGCCGCCTCGCGCGTCGCGCCGGGCGGGGACAGCCTGCTGCCGGTATGGACGGCCTGGCAGTCGTTCGACCGCGTCGAAGGCAGCGACGGGTTTGGTGGGCCGGATGCGTGCCACGCGGCTTTCGGGACCTACTTCACAGGCTTCGGCGTCCGCGGTCTCGCCTGCGCGACGACCGACCTTCAGCCGCTCGGGGCCGTCGTGGCGGCGGCCCCGATGCCAGTCTTCGTCGGCGGGCCGCACGCGCCGGGCCCCGCCGGCCTCGGGCTCGACCTCGGCAGCCGGACGTTCGGGCATTACAACCCGGCGTTCGTCCGCTGGGCCGTCGCCACCGCCATCCCGGGCGAGGGCAACCCGGCGCTGAGAGCCGTGACGCAGCCGGTCTATGACCAGAAGCTCGTGCGCCTCGCCCGCGTCTACTGGCTCGTCCGTGACGGGCTCGTCGCCGAGGGCTATCCGGAGCGGACGTCGCCCGGGCCGACGACCGACTACGTCCAGTTTCTGCGGGGCGGGCCGCTCGCCTCGGGCGCGTCCGAGTACGCGCCGGGCTTCTCGATGTATGCCTTCAACGATCGCAGCGAGGCCGTCCCGCGGGCGCTCGGCATCGCGAGCGACGACCTCGACTGGTTCAGCGCGCTCTACGAGGCCGAAGCGGCGACGGGCTTCTGGCTGCGCCGCGCCGAGGATGGCACGCAGGCGACGTTCCACGACGGCCTCCGCCGCCTGCTCGCGACCTACGACGCCGACTGGCTCGCGGCGCACTGAGTCACGCGACGGCCCGGCCGATCCAGATGCCGAGCGCGACGCCGGCGAGCCCGATGGCGACGCTGCCGAGCGCATTCGCCGCCGCCCACGCCGGCCGCCCGGCGACCCACAGCCCGACCGTCTCGGCAGAGAACGCCGAGAACGTCGTGAAGCCGCCGAGCACGCCGGTCACGACGAACAGGCGCGTCCGGTCGTCCGGCACGAGCGCCACCATCACGCCGATGCCGATGCAGCCGAGCACGTTGGCTGCCCACGTCCCGACGGGCAGGCCGGGCCCGGCCACACGCAGCGCCGCGAGCCCAAGGCCGTACCGGGCGACAGCGCCGGTGGCGCCGCCGAGCGCGACGAGCAGGACGTCAGGCAGGCGCATCGGTCAGCCCGGGTGGGCGGCGAGGTAGTCGGCCCCGCGTCCCTTGATCTGTTCGTCCCAGACCTGCATCCACTCGGAGCCGTCACGCGCGAGGCGGCCCCAGTCCAACGGGAGCTGGGCGAACGGGCGGTTCATCCACGCCGGGAGGCGATCGGCCGGGATGTCGGTGCGGGCGGGGATGCGGTGGAAGCGCTCCGCCTGGTCGGCGAGGGCCTCGGGCGTCGTGACGAAGTCGACGAACTCGCGGGCGAGGTCCGGCTGCGGCGCGCCCTTCGGGATCGCGATGCCGTCGACGAGGACGACCGTGCCCGAGGCCGGGGCGGAGAAGGCGAACGGGTACGACTGCGCCTGGAGGTACGTGTCGGGCAGGTTCCAGAGCGTCAGGTCCGCCTCGCCGCGCCCGATGCGGAGGTAGAGCTGCGTCGGGTCCGCCGTGTACGCCTTCGTGTTAACGTCGAGGCGGGCGAGCCAGCGGTAGCCCTCCTCGACGGTCGGCTGGCGCAGGATCATCGCGCCCCAGAGCGTCCGCATGGTGCCGGACTCGAGCGGCGAGCGGATGAGGATGCGATTCTTCCACTCGGGCTTCAGCAGGTCGTCCCACGACGCCGGGACGGCCGCCGAGTCGAGGGCCGCCGTGTTGTACAGCAGGCCCTCGGGCGTGAGGAACGTGCCGTACCACCGGCCGAGCGAGTCTTTCGCCGTCGCCGGGAGCGCCGATGCCCACGTGGGCTCGAACGGCTCGAGCAGGTCCTCGTCGGCGGCCTGCATGAACAGCGTCTGCGGCGCGCCCCACCAGACGGAGGCCTGCGCGTTGGCGCGCTCGGTCCGGACGCGCTCGTAGGCCTCCTGGCTGCCCATGTCCAGCCACTGGACGTCGACGTCGGGGTGGGCGGCCTCGAAGGCCTGCTCGCTCGCCTCGAGCAGTTCCTTGCCATGGGGCGAGTAGACGAGCAGGCGCGTACGGCCGTCGCCCTTGCAGCCGGCGACGAGGGCCAGCAGGGAGCAGGCAGCGGGGAACAGCAGACGGCGCATTCGCAGGCGGGGTAGGGCGTGGGTCAGCTGACGGGCGGCATCCCCGGCTGGCCACTCCCCGCTCGCCGGCCTGCTCAGGCGACGCCCTCGACGGGCGGGAACGCGACGTGCGGGTCCGAGAGGGCCGCGCGGAACTCGGCCTCGCGGCGCGCCTCGCCCTCGGCGCAGTCCTCGAGGGCCTCCTGGACGAGCTCGCGGATCCAGTCGCGGTTGTCGCGCAGCGCCTCGGCGACGACGCGCTTGAGGTCGGCGCTCGTCAGGACGGGCATGGCGGGCTCGCCGGGCGTATCGGAAGCGGGCATCAGCGCAGGGTCGGGGTCGCGGAGTCGGAGGTCCGGCAATCTAGGCGGCGGGAGCGGTTCCGCAAACCCATCCGGCCGTGCCCCGCGTGAGCACGCGCGGAAGCCGGTGCCCGCGGCGGACCCGATCGCGCGACGACTCGTTCTGTTCCGAACGGCTCAACCGGGGGATCTGCCAGTCCCCCACCCTCAACTCCCCAGCCCCATGAAGTTCTTCATCGACACCGCCAACCTCGACGAGATCCGCGAGGCGGCCGACATGGGCGTCCTCGACGGCGTCACGACCAACCCGTCGCTGATGCTCAAGGCCGGCGCCCGCGACTTCGACGCCCACATCAAGGCCATCTGCGAGATCACGCCCGGCGACGTCTCGGCCGAGGTCACCGCCGTCGACTACGACACGATGCTCGAGCAGGGCCGCCACATCGCGACGCTCGCCGACAACGTCGTCGTCAAGGTGCCG
>JBBSUZ010000077.1:0-11101 GCA_038233965.1 Rhodothermales bacterium
CGTGGGAGGCGGTTGAGGAGAACTACGGCGTCTTCTGGCCGTGCCCGGACGAGACGCCCGAGGGCGTCCCGATGCCGGGGCCGCAGGGGACGGTCCGCCTCTTCGAGCCCGGCTCGTGGAACCCGATCGCCAACGGCGCCGGCCCGTTCTACTTCCCCGACGGCAAGGCGCGCTTCAACCTGACGCCGTACGTCGGCCCGGCCGAGGACGTCGACGCCGAGTACCCGATCATCCTGACGACCGGCCGCGTCGTGAGCCAGTTCCTCTCGGGCAACCAGACGCGCCGCATCGGGCCGCTCGTGGACCACTACCCGGAGCCGAAGATCGAGATGCACCCGCACCTCGCCGCCCAGCTCGGCATCCAGGACGGCGAC
Organism: Rhodothermales bacterium; assembly: GCA_038233965.1. Classification (GTDB taxonomy): domain Bacteria; phylum Bacteroidota; class Rhodothermia; order Rhodothermales; family Rubricoccaceae; genus DASVSE01. The sequence goes on from JBBSUZ010000077.1 coordinate 375, forward strand.
TGGGCGACGGCCGAGAGCCGCCGCGGAACGTGCACGCTCCGCGCCTCGGTCGTCCGCACGATCCGGCCCGACACGGTCTTCATCCCGTACCACTGGTCCGGCCGCAAGAGCGCCAACCAGCTCACGATCTCGGCGCAGGACCCGGTCTCGAAGATCCCCGAGTACAAGGTCTGCGCCGTCCGCGTGACGCGCGCCGAGGCGCCGCCCGAGTACGCCGACAAACTCCAGCCGCAGCAATGACCCGCGCCCTCCCCTTTCGCCTTGTCATTGCGAGCGCAGCGAAGCAATCTCGAGACGCAGCGCAGTGACCGACCAGATTGCCGCGTCGCTTCGCTCCTCGCAATGACAGCTTTACTGGATATGGTGTCGCCATGTGCCATCAGCGCTCTTACTACGTGTACATCCTGACGAACGCTCGCCGGACCGTCTTGTACACCGGGGTCACGAATGACCTTGGTCGGCGAACCGCAGAGCACGGTGAGAAGCAGCGTCCCTCCTTCACGGCTCGCTACAACGTGTCTGAGCTGGTCTACTTCGAGACACACGCCAACGTCAACGACGCCATCGCTCGGGAGAAGCAGATCAAGGGCGGCTCGCGCCAGAAAAAGCTCGACCTCATCCATGCCTTCAACCCCGATTGGAAGGACTTCGCCGCCGACGCGTGGCTTCTCAATCCACCCTGAGCACCACCCACACATTCTGTCATTGCGAGCGCAGCGACGCATCCGAAGGACGGTGCAGCCCATCTGGTTGGTCAGCGCGCTGTAGCTCGAGATTGCTTCGTCGCTTCGCTCCTCGCAATGACAGGTTTTGCTGAGCGCTTCCCTTCGTCTCGAACCGATGACCGTACCGCCCGACATCGACGCCCGGCTCGCCGAGGCGCTTCCGTCCGACGCGCTTGAGGCGGCGCTCGCGGCCTACCACGACGCCCTCATCTCCGGGCTGTGCCACGATGGCGCGTGGGAGATCGCCCTCGACGCGCGCCCCGCCGAGCCGACACCCGAGACCCCGACCTGACCATGCCCGTCCCCGACACGCTGGAGTTCTTCATCGACCCCGCCCGCTGCATCGGCTGCCAGGCGTGCGTGCAGGCGTGCGCCTCGTGCGACACCCACAAGGGCCAGTCCATGATCCAGCTGGATTTCGTCGACCGCGCACGCTCGACGCAGACGGCGCCGGTCGTGTGCATGCACTGCGACTCGCCGACGTGCGCCGAGGTCTGCCCCGCCGACGCCATCAAGCGGACCGAGGACGGCATCGTCCACTCGGCGCGCAAGCCGCGCTGCATCGCGTGCAACAACTGCGTGCTGGCCTGCCCCTTCGGCGTGCCCAAGATGGCCACCGAGGAGCACCTCATGATGAAGTGCAACATGTGCTACGACCGCACCTCGGTCGGGCTCAAGCCGATGTGCGCATCCGTCTGCCCGAGCCAGGCGCTGGCCTACGGGACGCGCGAGGAGATGGCCCGCCTCCGCCCGACGAGCCGGCCCGTCAACACCTTCCAGTTCGGCGCGCAGACGATCACGACCAAGGTCAACATGATGGTCCCGCTCGAGTCGCCCGAGTGGGTGGACGTCGCGGCCGCGATGCACGAGCCGACGCTCGGCCACGAGATGCTCGACGACGTCTTCGGCGGCGACCTCTTCATCAACCTGCTCCCCATGGACGCGCCCCCCTCCCCTCGCCCCGCACAGGCATGACCCCGCACGCTCCCCAGACGCCGCGCGACCCCGAGCGGCGCACCGTCCCGCCGGACGGCCGGCCGCTCGAGGCCCAGCCGCGGTGGCGGCAGGACTTCCCCATCGACTGGCCGCAGGACGAGTACGTCGGCCGCCGCGAGCTCGTCAAGTTCATCGTGCTCACGAGCGTCGCGTTCGTCGCCGGGCAGGGCCTGATCGTGCTCAAGAGCCTGCGCGAGCGCGCGGCCGGTCCGCGCGGCCGGGTCGCGGTGGCGCGCGTGAACGAGCTGGAAATCGGGAAGGCGAAGACGTTCCAGTACCCGGTGGGAAGCTCGCCGCGCATCCTCGTCCGGACCGGCGCCAGCACGTTCGTCGCCTACGACCAGGCGTGCACGCACCTCATGTGCCCGGTCGTGCCGGCGCGTCTGGGCGAGGGCCACAGCGACGTCGCGGTGTCGCAGAGGGGCAAGCTGGCGCTGCACTGCCCGTGCCACAACGGCTGGTTCGACGTCGAGACCGGGAGCCCGACGGCCGGGCCGCCGCGGCGCCCGCTTCCGCGCGTGACGCTCGAGGTGCGCGGCGAGACCGTCTACGCGACGGGCATCGAGGAGGGAACGGCATGAGCACGTCACCCGCCCCCCGCCCCGCCGAGCCGCGCGCGGTCCCGCCGCACACCGCCGCGGGCCGGATGCAGCCCGAGCACGCCCGCTTCTCGCGCGCGCAGCGCATGACGGTCGTGACCGCCATCCTCGCGCTCGTCATGCTCATCGTGATCCTCCAGCTGTGGCTGCTCACGGCGACGATGAACGCCTTCCTCGGCGGCCACTCGGCCGTCGCCGTGCCGGCGTTCCTCGCCAGCGCCGCCTGCCTCGGCCTCAACGGCGGACTCCTGTGGTACCTCTACCGCCTCGACCGATGAGCACTCCGACCGATGCGGCTCCGCGCGGCGCCACGCTCGCCCTCGCCCTCGCGACGCTCGCGCTCGCCGTCAACTTCTGGGCGTGGAACCTGCTCGGGCCGCTCGCGCCGACCTACAAGACGCTGCTCGCGCTGACGCCGCTCCAGGTGTCGCTGCTCGTCGCCGTGCCCGCCCTCATCGGGTCGCTCGCGCGCATCCCCATCGGCGCGCTGACGGACCGCTACGGCGGCCGCATCATGTTTACGGTCGTGACCGCGCTCACGATCGCGCCCGTCCTCTTTCTCGCGACTGCCGGGTCGTACGCGACGCTACTCGCCGGCGGGCTGCTGCTCGGGCTCGGCGGGGCGTCGTTCGCCGTCGGCATCCCGTTCGTGAACGCGTGGACGCCGCCGGCGCGGCGCGGGCTCGCGCTCGGCATCTACGGCGCGGGCAACGTCGGGACGGCCGTGTCGGGCTTCCTCTCGCCGTCGATCGCGGCGAGCATGGGCCGGCCGGCCGCGTTCCTCATCGTCGCGGCTGCGCTCGCGGTGACGGCCGTCGTCGTCTTCCTCTTCGGCCGCGACGCGCCGGGGCGGACGCCCTCGACGGGCTCGATGCTCGCCGGCTTCCTGAGCGCGGTCCGCCTGCCCATCGCCCGCGACCTCGCGCTGCTCTACGCCGTCACCTTCGGCGGCTTCGTCGCCTTCGGCGCCTACCTGCCGACGTTCCTCACGAGCGCCTACGGCCTCGCGCTGCCCGACGCCGCCGCCCGCGCCGCCGGCTTCATCGTCCTCGCGACGGTCGCGCGGCCGGTCGGCGGGGCGCTCTCGGACCGCTACGGCGGCGTGCCGGTCCTGCTCGTCGCGCTCGTCTCCATCGGCGTCGGCGCCATCGTGACGGCGTTCGAGCCCGAGATCGTCACGGCGACGGTCGGCTTCCTGACCATCGCGGCCGCCCTCGGCATCGGCAACGGCGCCATCTTCGGGCTCGTCGGGCGGCGCGCGCCGGCCGGGCAGGTCGGCAGCATCACCGGCCTCGTCGGCGCGGCGGGCGGGCTCGGCGGCTTCCTCCCGCCGATCATCATGGGCCTCGTCGTGCAGGCGACGGGCTCGTACGCCATCGGCCTGATGCTGCTCTCGGACGTCGCCTTTGCCGGCGCGATCTATGCGGCGTGGCGCCTCCGCGACATCCGCCTGCCGGAGCCGGCGGGGGCATCGGCGTGAGTCGCGCGTAGCACAGAGTCACCTCTCGACCGTCGCCATGCGCACATCTCTCTGCCTGCTCGCCCTCGCCGTCGCCGGCTGCGCCGATCCCGCCCAGCCCGCTGTGCAGCCGACCGAACCACTCGCGACCGACTCCGTTGCCGCTCCAGCGGACTCTGTGCCCGACCCGAACGCGGCGCTCCGGGACACGCTGCTGAGCCTCTACAGCCCCGACGCCGGCGAGGTCCGCGTCTTCTCCGGCGAGGCCGATCTCGACGGCGACGGCGCGCCGGAGATCGTCGTGCACGTCGCCGGCCCACTCGTCTGCGGCTCGGGCGGCTGCACCACGCTCGTGTTCACGTCCGGCCCGGACGGCCTCCGGCGCGTGGGCGACATCTCGGTGAGTCGCCCGCCCATCGTCGCCGGGGAGACACAGACGAACGGCTGGCGCGACCTCCTCGTCGGCGTCAGCGGCGGCGGCGCACAGGGCGGGCAGGCGCGCCTCCGGTTCGACGGCACGGCGTACCCGGGGAACCCGACCGTCGCGCCGGCCGAGCCCGTCACCGGCGACGCCGAGGGCGAGGTGATCATCGACGCGTTCGACTCGTTCGCCGACGGTGAGCTTTTGCGTGAACCGGGCTGAGCATCCGGCGCCGGGCGCTGCACGTCAGTACCCTGACAGGACCTGCACCCCGACCGATGCCTCACCGACAACCCGACGGACTGACCGACCCCGCTGACGGACTCCCCGTCGCCCCCTCGATGGAGCCGACGCTCGCCGCGGCGCGCATGCCGCGCGAGCCCGCGCTGCCCGGCCGCCGGCTCGTCGCCGTGACGGCCCTCGCCTCCGGCATCGGCCTCGTGGCCGGGTTCATCGCCGAGGCGCTGCTGAGCCTCATCTACGGCGTCACCAACTTCGCCTTCTACGGCCGCCTCTCGACTGAAGTCGTCGCCCCGACGACCGACGTGTTCGGCCCGTGGATCATCGGGATCCCCGTCGTCGGCGCGCTCATCGTCGGCGTGATGGCGCGCTACGGGTCGGCCGCGATCCGCGGGCACGGCATCCCCGAGGTGATGGAGCGCGTGCTCTACGGCAAGAGCCGGATCTCGCCCAAGCTGCTCTTCCTCAAGCCGATCTCGTCGGCCATCGCCATCGGCACCGGCGGACCGTTCGGCGCCGAGGGTCCGATCATCGCCACCGGCGGCGCGTTCGGCTCGCTCGTCGGGCAGCTCGTGCCGACGACGGCGGACGAGCGCAAGACGCTGCTCGCGGCCGGCGCCGCGGCCGGCATGGCGGCGACGTTCGGGACGCCCGTCGCGGCGGTCCTGCTGGCCGTCGAGCTGCTGCTGTTCGAGTACCGCTCGCGCTCTGTCATCCCCGTCGCGCTGGCCGCGTCCGTCGCGACGGCCGTGCGCTGGGCGTTCGTCGGCTCGGCGCCGGTCTTCGCGATGCCGGGCATCGCCGCGCTGACGCCGACCGCGCTGGCGATCTACGTCGTCGTCGGCGCGCTCATCGGCCTGCGGTCGGTCGGCGTGACGCGCGCGGTCTACGCCATCGAGGACGCGTTCGAGACGCTGCCGATCCACTGGATGTGGTGGCCCGCGCTGGGCGCGGTCGTCGTGGGCGTCGTCGGCTGGTTCGAGCCGCGGACGCTCGGCGTCGGCTACATCCTCATCGAGCAGATCCTCGCCGGCGACCTCGTCGGGTGGGGCCTGCTGGCGCTCGTCGTGCTCAAGTTCGTGTCGTGGTCGATCTACCTCGGCAGCGGGACGTCCGGCGGGACGCTCGCGCCGCTGTTCATCATCGGCGGCGGCATCGGAGCGCTGCTCGGCGGCGTCGCGGCAGGCGTGCTGCCCGCGGCCGGCGTCAGCGCCGGGCTGGCCGGGCTCGTCGGGATGGCCGCCATCTTCGCCGGCGCGTCGCACGCCTTCCTCGCCTCGGTCGTGTTCGCCTTCGAGGCGACGCAGCAGCCGATGGGCCTGCTGCCGCTGCTCGCGGGCTCGGCCGCGGCCTACCTCGTCTCGCAGATGCTCATGCGGACCTCGATCATGACCGAGAAGCTGTCGCGCCGCGGCACCGAGGTCCAGACGGACTACGGCGCCGACGTCCTGACGCAGGTCGCCGTCCGCGACGCGGCCTCCAGCAGCGTCGTCACGCTCGGCGCCGACGACGCGCTGGCCGACGTGCAGGCGTGGATCGCGCGCGGCGGCACGACGCACCACGGCTTCCCGGTCGTGGACGCCGCCGGCCACCTCATCGGCGTCGTCACGCACCGCGATCTGCTGAACCCGGCGGCGGACCCCGCCTCGCGCGTCCGCGACCTCGTCGTGCGCCCGCCGGCCGTCATTTACGACACCAGCTCGCTCCGCGACGCGGCCGACCACATGGTCCGCGAGCGCGTCGGCCGCCTCGCCGTCGTGCGCCGCGACGCGCCGGGCCGGGTCGTCGGCGTGATCACCCGGAGCGACCTGCTGCGGGCCCACGGCTCGCGCCTCGACGCCGCGACGCAGCCGACGCTCCCGCGCGCGCTCCGCCGCGCGCGCCTCGCCCGCCGCGCGCGCTGACCCGGCCCGAAGCCGACCCGTCTGCGTACCGTCCGCGCCCGACCTCAGCGCCCGCCGGGCGTACCTTTCCGGACGTTTCCGCCCGCACCATGCGATTCTGCGTCTGCGTCAAGCAGGTCCCCGACGTCACCGCCCCGATCCAGATCTCCGGCGGCCAGCTGAGCTACGACGCCGGCCGCGTCGTCCTCAACGCCTACGACGCCTCGGCCGTCGAGGCCGCGCTCGTGCTCACGGCCGAGCATGGCGGTGAGGTCGACGTCGTCCTCGTGGGCCCCGAGCGCGCGGCCGAGACGGTCCGCAAGGCGCTCGCGATGGGCGCCGACCGCGGCACCCACCTGGTCGCCGACGGCGAGCTGGACTCGGCCGCCGTCTCCAGCTTGCTCGCCGCCGTCGCCTCGGGCTACGACGTGATCCTGACGGGCAAGCAGGCGCAGGACTCCGACGCCGGCCTCGCCGGCGGAATGCTCGCCGAGCGGCTCGGCCTGCCCTATGTCACGAACGCCGTCGGGCTCGCGCAGGAGGGCGACGCGATCGTCGTGACGCGCCTGGGCGACGCCGGGCAGGAGACGATCGCGCTGCCGACGCCGTGCCTCGTCACGTGCTCGAACGACATGAACGACCCGCGCATCCCGAACCTCAAGGGCATCATGGCGGCCAAGCGCAAGACCATCGACACGCGCCCCGCCACGGACGTCCCCGCCGCCCGCGTCACGACGCTCGGCTACGAGCCGCTCCCGACGCGCGCCGCCGGCCGCCGCCTCGACGGCGAGCCCGCCGCGCAGGCCGCCGAGGTCGTCCGCCTCCTGGCCGACGAAGCCAGCGTGCTCTGAGACGGTTCGGGGTTCTCGGTACAGGGTACCGGCGACGGCCCCGTACCGAGTACCTCGTACCCCGTACCCGCTTTCATGTCTACCGTCCTCAGCTACGTCGCCGCCCCGGAGGGCGTCCCCACGCGCGCCTCGCTCGAGGTGCTCACGCGCGCGCGCCAGCTCGCCGAGGCCGGCGGACACCGCGTCGCCGCGGTCGTCCTCTCGACCGACGCCGCGGCCTCGGCGGACGTGCTCGGCCGCTACGGCGCCGCGACGGTCTACGCCGTGAGCGACGCCGCCTTCGCCGAGCCGCTCAACGCGCCCGCCGTCCAGGCGCTCGCCGACGTGATGGCGCGCGCCGACGCCGCGCTCGTCCTGTTCCCCTCCACCGAGGGCGTCAAGGACCTGCTCGGCGCGCTCGCGATCCGCACCGACGCGGCCGTCCTGCCGGATGTCGTCGAGGTGGACTGGGTGGACGGAGGTGTCGGGGCGCTGCGGCCCGTGATGGCGTCCAAGTTCATGGCGCGCGTCCGCGCCGAGGGCTCGCCGGTGCTGGTGTCGATGCGCGCCGGGTCGGTCGAGGCGTCCGAGGCGCCCGTCGAGCCGACCGTCGAGAACGTGTCGCTGTCGCTCGACGCGTCCGCGGCCACGCTCCGTGAGATTGCGGGTGCCGCCGCCGGGATGGTGGACCTCGCCGACGCGCGGATCGTCGTCGCGGCCGGGCGCGGCGTGAAGGACGCCGCTGCCAAGGCGCTCGTCGAGGAGCTCGCTGAGGTGCTCGGCGCAGCCATCGGCGCCTCGCGCGCCGTCGTCGAGACGGGCGTCTTCCCGGCGACGGCCCAGATCGGGCAGACGGGCAAGGTCGTCTCGCCGGACCTCTACATCGGCGTCGGCATCTCGGGCGCGATCCAGCACGTCGCGGGCATGGTCGGCAGCCGCACCATCGTCGCGATCAACCAGAACGCCGACGCGCCCATCTTCGACGTCGCGACCTACGGCATCGTCGGCGACCTCTACAGCGTCGTGCCGGCGCTGATCGCGGAGATCAAGAAGCACAAGGCCGGGTGAGGCGGGACGGTTCGGATTCCGAGCCCTCCCCACCCCCCAGCTCCCAATCCCCAGTCCCTGATGGACGAGACGTTCGACTGCATCATCGTCGGCGGCGGCGTCGCCGGCCTCTCGGCCGCGATGACGCTCGCGCGGGCGGACGCCAAGTTCCTGCTCGTCGAGCGCGGCGCATGGAGCGGGTCCAAGAACGTCTCCGGCGGCGTCCTGTGGGGGCGCGACCTGGACCGGCTCGTTCCGAACTACTGGGAAGACCCCGAGGCGGGCTACGAGCGGTTCGTGAACCACCGCCGCCTCACGTTCATGGACGAAGGCGCGGCGCTGACCATCGACTTCAAGTCCGACCACTTCAACGAGACGCCGTACTCGGGCGTCACCGTCCTCCGCTCGCGCTTCGACGCGTGGCTCGCGGGCAAAGTCGAGGAGGCCATCGCCGCGAGCGCCCACCCCGACGACTCGTTCCTCGCGACCGACGTGCTCGTCCGCGAGCTCATCATCGAGGACGGCCGCGTCGTCGGCATCCGGGCCGGCGAGGACGAGTTCCGCGCCCACTGCGTGATCCTCGCCGAGGGCGTCAACAACCTGCTCACGCGGCAGGCCGGGCTGCAAACGGAGTATGTGCCCGCCGACGGGCTTGCCGTCGGCGTCAAGGAGGTCATCCGGTTCGACAAGAAGGTCCTGGAGGACCGCTTCCAGCTGTCCGAGGGCAGCGGGCTCACGAACGAGTTCGTCGGCTTCGCGACGGGCGGCATCGAAGGCGGCGGCTTCCTGTACACGAACCGCGAGTCGGTGTCGATCGGCCTCGTGATCAGCATGGCGGATCTGCGCAAGAAGGGCGGTCCGGACGCCGGCATCACGCCGTACAGCCTGCTCACCGCCTTCAAGCAGCACCCGGCCGTGGCGGACCAGATCCGCGGCGGCGAGACGCTCGAGTACAGCGCCAAGGCCGTCTCGACGGGGGACATGTCCATCATGCCGCGCGAGGTCTACGGCGACGGCGTGATGCTCGCCGGCGAGGCCGCCAACCTCGTCCTCAACGCCGGCCGCGCCATCCAGGGCATGGACTACGCCATGCGCAGCGGCATCCTCGCCGCCGAGACGGCCGTCGAGGCGACGAAGGCGGGCGACCACTCCAAGACGTTCCTCGCGCACTACCGCACGGCGCTCGACGCGAGCTATGTCATGCAGGACCTGCGCGGCTTCCAGCAGGCCGTCAAGGTGCTGCACAGCCCGGCGATGTTCGAGGGCGTCCCGCGCATCGCGTGCGACTTCGGCCGCGAGTTCTTTACCGTCGACAACAAGCCCACACGCAAGGCCTACCAGATCCTCCGCGACGTCCGCAAGCGGCACATGGGCTTCTGGGACCTCGTCAAGCTCGGCACCCGCGCCGGTCGCGCCCTTTAGGGGTTCGAGGTCCTCGGTACGAGGTACCGACCGCCTCCGCCCTCTCGTCCCCTGTACCTCGTACCCCGTACCTGACTTATGTCCGACGTCCCGACTCTGACTCTGGCCGAGCGCCTCGGCACGGTCGCCTACCGCAACCAGGGCCGCGCTGAGGCCGCCCCGCACATCGTCGTCGACACGGACATCTGCAACACGCGCTGCCCGCACAAGGGCACGACGTACACGTGCCCGGCCAACTGCTACACGATCGACGACCTGCAGCAGGTCCACTTCCAGTTCGAGGACTGCATCGAGTGCGGCACGTGCATGTACGTCTGTGACCAGGGCGCCGTCGCGTGGAGCTACCCCGACCCCGAAGTCGGCCGAGGCGTCAACTGGAACCTCGGCTGAGCGCACTCTGACGTCGCGCTAGCACGTCGTCCCTCAAAATTATGTCATCCTGAACTCGTTTCAGGATTTGCATTTTGACTTCGGTCTGCCACCTGCTGAAATTCGGATCCTGAAACGAGTGGACTGCGTCGGCCTTTGGCGCAGGATGACACGATTGGAGGCCGTGACAGAGCCGACCTGCGCTGGCGCCCAGCGGCGCTCTATCTTTTCGACATCCATTATCCCGACCCCATGGCCACGGCCCCGTTCAACACCGACGACGCGCTCCTCTTCGAGCAGATGCTCTCCGAGGAGGACCGCCTCATCATGCAGTCCGCTAGGGACTACGCGCAGCAGAGCCTGGAGCCGCGCGCGCTCGAGGGCAACCAGGACGAGGTGTTCCACCCCGAGATCCCCGGCGAGATGGCCGAGATGGGCCTCTTGGGCTCGACGATCCCCGAGGAGTACGGCGGCCTCGGCGCGAGCTACACCGCCTACGGCCTCATCGCGCGCGAGCTCGAGCGCGTCGACTCGGGCTACCGCTCGTTCGCGTCCGTCCAGTCGTCGCTCGTGATGTACCCCATCTACGACTTCGGGACGGACGAACAGCGCGAGCGCTTCCTCCCGAAGCTGGCGGCGGCCGAGATGATCGGCTGCTTCGGGCTCACGGAGCCGAACCACGGCTCGGACCCCGGCTCGATGGAGACGACGGCCCTCAAGGTCGACGGCGGCTGGC
>JBBSUZ010000078.1:0-10862 GCA_038233965.1 Rhodothermales bacterium
AGTCGAAGGATCTCTGCCGAGCACAGCCACCTGACAGCGCATAGACCTGGGCCATACGCTCGGCAGAGATCCTTCGACAGGCTCAGGATGACGTTGGAGACAGGTTTTCGGTTCACCAAACCGTTTCTCAGAGGTAGCGCGCGAATGTGTCGCCCGGGTCGTCCGGAATCGCCACGTCGAGCGGCGGGCGGGCGGCCTGCTCGGCGAGCCACTCGGCTGCACCGTCGCGCTTGCGAACGGCGCCATCGCCTTTGGGCGCGACCGTTCCGTAGACCGGGATCTCGCGGTAACCCGGCTTTGCGTCGCCGAAGCCCCAGCGGATGCCGCCGTACGTCGAGGCGTCGCGGCCGTCCAGCGAGAAGCGGTCGTTGAGGTAGCACGCCGTGGCGAATGCCGCCTGCGGGTCGGGCGTCCATTTCAGGATCTGCTTCACCCAGACCATCCGCAGGTTGTTGTTCATCCAGCCGTCGAGCAAAAACTGCTTCTGCGCGGCGTTCCACGTCTCGTCGTCCGTCTCGCCGCGCGCGAGTTCGCCGAGCGAGTAGAGGTGCGGGCGCGGGTCGGCAGCGTGCGCCGTGAGCGTCTCACGGGCGTGTTTCGGCAGGCCGGACCAGCACGCCCAGCCGGCGACGTGGCGCGCGCGGTGGTGGTAGTACTCGCGCCACGTCAGCGTCTCGTCGAGGAATTTCCACCGCGCCGCAGCGTGGAGGTCACCGGCCGCCTCGGCCGCGTAGACGACCCGCGCGACCTCGCGCGGCGACAGCACGCCGAAGTGCATCCACGGCGAAATCCCGGCCGTCGCGTTCTCCAGCGCCGGATTGTTGCGGGTCCACTTGTAGCGCGGCACGACGGTCTCGACGGCGACCTCGAGGCGGGCGAGCGCGGCCGTCCGCGCGCCGGACCAGCCCCGCGCCGGCGGCAGCGTCATGTCGACGCCGCACGTGGCGATGAGCGCGTCGAGACCCGCATCGTCGTCCGGCAACTCCACCGACTCGAGGCCGAGGTCACCGTCGAACCGCTCGGCGTCCGGCTCCTGCCGTGTCTCCGTCTCGACGTGGTCGGTGCGGAGCAGCGTGTGCGCGGCGCGGAAGGCGGGCGTCGTCGCGAGGTGCGTCGTGAAGGCGTTCATCGGGACGGCGCAGCACGCGTCGACGGCCAGCACGGCGCGGCCCAGGCGGGCGGCGAGGGCGTCGGCGTAGCCGCGCGTGACGAACGTCGGCACGTCGTCCACGACGACGGCGGCCGCGCGCTCGGCGAGGCGCGCGACGAGGTCGACCTCGCCCTCACTGCCCGAGGCGTCGGCCTGCCGGACGTACCGCACGAAGCGCAGCCCGCGCGCCTCGACGCCCGGGCCGAGCTCGCGACTCGCCTCCAGAATGAAGCGGTGCAGGCGGTGCGACGCGTGCGGGTACGCGGTCTCCAGCGCGTGCAGCACGACGACAGGGAGGCCGTGTGTGTTGGCGAGCGCGATGGCGGCGTCCAGCGCCGGGTTCTCGTCGGCGCGGAGCGCCTGCATGAGCCAGCACAGCACGTAGTCGCGGCCCCGCACCTGCACGCGGTCGTCGGTGAGGCGGCGCGTGCGGAGGCGGAGGGCGTCGAGGCCGGTCATCGGGTCACGGGAAAACGGGCGCTGCAAACGCCGGCGGCGCGGCGATGTCCCGTCAGGGGCGTCTTTGTTTCGGCTCGGGCGTGCCCGGCATGTCCGGTTCGGGGACGGCGCGGCGGATACCTTCGCCGGCCCCCTCTCCCCACTCCGTGTCTCGTCCGCTCACGACCCGCGACCGCCTCCGCTACGCCTTCGACAACGCGATGGCGCGCGGCCCGGTCGCCCTCATCGGGTGGCTGTTCGTCGCCTCGCTCGTGCTCATCGCCGTGTTCACGGGCGTCGTCGTGGCGACGGGGCTGGACCCCGACCACCGCGGCGCGGCCGACGTCGCGTGGGCGGGCCTGATGCGCGCGATGGACGCCGGCGGCATGGCCGGCGACGTGGGCTCGTGGCCGTTCCTCTTCGTCACGCTCGGGCTCACGTTCGGCGGCATCTTCGTCGTCTCGACGCTCATCGGCCTGCTCACGACGGGCATCGAGGGCAAGCTCGAGAGCCTCCGCAAGGGCCGCTCGTTCGTCGCCGTCGAGGGCCACACGGTCGTCCTCGGGTGGTCGTCGCAGGTGTTCACGGTCGTGAGCGAGCTCGTGCTCGCCAACGCCAACCAGCGCCGCGCCACCATCGCCATCCTCGCCGACGAGGACGCGGGCGACATGCTCGACGCGCTCCGCGACCGCATCCCGGACTGGCAGACGACGCGCATCGTCTGCCGCACGGGCTCGCCGATCGACCCGGCCGACCTCGCGCTCGTCAACCCCAACGCCGCCCGCGCCATCGTCGTCCTCGCGCCCGAGACCGACGACCCCGACGCGGGCGTCATCAAGACCGTCCTCGCGCTCACCAACGGGCCGGACCGCAAGGACGGCCGATATCACATCGTCGCCGTCCTTCGCGACCGCAAAAACGCCGACATCGCGCGGATGGTCGGCCGCGACGAGGTCCACCTCGTCCTCGCCGGCGACCTCATCGCGCGCGTGACGGCCCAGACCTGCCGCCAGTCCGGCCTGTCGGTCGCGTACACCGAGCTGCTCGACTTCGGCGGCGACGAGATCTACTTCACGCCCGCCGGCCCGCTCGCCGGCCGCACCTACGGCGATGCACTCATGGCCTTCGCCACCTCGGCCGTGATGGGCCTCAAGACGGCTACGGGCCGCATCGTCCTCAACCCGCCCATGTCGACGCGCCTGGGCTCGGACGACGCGCTCATCGTCATCTCGGAGGACGACGACACCATCCGCCTCGCCGACGCGCAGCCCGCCGACGACGCGGCCATCCGGACCGCCGCGCCGCGCCGCGACGCGCCCGAGCGCACGCTCGTGCTCGGCTGGAACGAGCGCGCCGCCGACATCCTCCGCGAGCTCAGCCAGTACGTCCCGGACGGCTCGACCGCCCTCGTCGTCGCCGACGCGGACGCGCTCGCCGAGGCCCGCGCCACGCCCGTCGCCGGGGCGCTCACGCTCGACGCGCAGGCTGGCGACACCACGGACCGCGCCGTCCTCGACGCGCTCGACGTCGCCCGTTTCGACCACCTCATCGTCCTCAGTGACCGCGCCGCCGCCGATGCGCAGCAGGCCGACGCGCGCACGCTGTTCACCCTCCTCCACCTCCGCGACATCGCGGACCGCCAGGCGCTCGACCTCTCGATCGTCTCCGAGATGCTCGACGTCCGCAACCGCGACCTCGCCCAGGTCACCCGCGCCGACGACTTCATCGTGAGCGACCGCCTCGTGAGCCTCATGCTCTCGCAGGTCGCCGAGAACCGCGACCTCGGCGCCGTCTTCGACGACCTCTTCGACCCCGAGGGCTCGGAGATCTACCTCAAGCCCGCCTCAGACTACGTCGAGACGGGCCGCGCCGTCACGTTCTACACCGTCATCGAGGCGGCGCGGCGGCGCGGGCAGACGGCCATCGGCTACCGCCGGCAGGCCGACGCCCACGACGCCGGGGCCGACTTCGGCGTCGCCGTCAATCCGGACAAGGCGCAAAGGGTCACCTTCTCGGACGCCGACCGCGTCATCGTCCTCGCCGAGGACTAGCCCGGTCGCTACTCGGCCTCGCCCGAGCCTTTCTCGCGCGACGTCGTCTTGACGTCGTCGCTCATCGTCCGCCCGACGTAGCCGTGGCCGGCCTCGGCGACGCGCTTGCCGTCCGGCTCGGGCGTCGAGACGGTCGTCTTGGAGACGTCGTCGATGGCGTCGCTGGTCTGGTCCTGCTCGGGGGCGTTGGGCGTGTCCATGGGAGTCGGGGTGTGTAGGGGTCGAGCAACCGCCGCGCGGAAGGGCGGTTCCGCTCAGGGCGCGGGTGCGTAGACGTCGGCGATCTCCAGACGAGCGCGGGTGAGGCTGCCCGGTACCAGCGCGAACTGCCGTTCGATGTTGGCACGGCAGGCCCCATTCGGATCGTCCTGGCACGTCTCGCGCGTCGTGGAAAGCTGCAGCCGGCCGCCCTCGACGCGGTACGCCAGCTCGGAGACCGCTCCGCCCGGCCCGTCGGCGGTGAGGCGGATGCGGCCGTCCCCGAGGACGTCCCACAGGCCTGCGGTCGGGGTCCTCCCCCTCACGCTGAATCGAAAGCGGCCACCACGCTCGAACAGGATCTGCCTGTCGCCCGCGTCCTCGGCCGAGACCTGCCGCTCGAGGGTCTGCTCGACGCCCGCCGCGAGGCGGAGCACGGGCGTATCCAGCGCCCCGCTGACGTCCACGGTCGCGCCGTCCGGTGCGGTCAGGCGGACGCCCGCCACGCTCAGCCGGTTGCCGCTGAACCGGTACGGGAGCGTCTCGGGCGTGTGGGTGAGCGTGAACTGGCGGTATGCGCCGCTGCGCCAGACGGTCAGCGTCGTCTGGTACGGGTCCAGGCTCAGAAAGGCGTATGCGTCGGGAAAGGGGTGGGCGTGGGCATCGTTCGTAAAGACGACGAACGACACCCGGCCGTCCTGCCCGACAGCCCGCGAGGCGTACCGAAGCGCGCCGTCGGCGGCGCCGGAGAACGCGACTGCGCCGCCCCCGGCCCGGTTGACGTCGATCGTCTCCTGATCCCGGTCCGATGTGACGAAGGTCGTCTGGATGTGCGTTTCGCTCGCCCACGACCCGACGAGGTCGGAGCCGCCGGTCGGCGCGTCTGGCGGGTCGACGGCCGAGTCGCACGCGGCGAGCAGCGACACACCGAGACACAGAGCGGCGCAGACGAGATGGGTGAGGCGAGGCATGTACGGGCGGATGGGCGGCGCGATGAGTCTACGCCCGACATGTGCAGCCCACGGCCGGTATCCCGGACCGAATTCCCCCGTTCACGTGAGGCGCGCGGACGCCAGCCCGCACGAGATTGGTGAACCGCGCCCCGTCCGGGACGCCGACCGGCGAGGCCGCGCCCTGTGGTGGGAGCGCGGCCTCGCTGCCTCGGCGTTTACGCGTCCGGGAAGAGCGGAAGCGGAGCCGGGACCTTCGGGGCCTTCTCCGAGGGGCTTTTCGGGCCGTTCGATTTCCACGTCCGCTCGCTCCTGGCGCGGCGCGAGCCGTGGCGGAGGTAGACGGCGTCGGCGAGGGCCCGCGTCTCGGGGCGCTCGCGGATGGCCGTGAAGTCGTCCCGCATCGCCTTCGAGGACTCGCGCCAGTCGACGAGCGGGAGCGGGTAGCCGGGCAGCGGCGTCTCGGGGTGCGCGAAGATGGCGGCGGGCGTCGCGTCGGCCAGCTCCGGCACCCAGCGGCGCACGAAGACCGCGTCCGGGTCCTGGTCCGCGAGTTGCTTGTCCGGCGAGTAGACGCGCAGCTGGTTGATGCCGACGACGCCGGCCTGCATCTGCGTCTGCGCGATGTGGATGCCCGGCTCGTAGTCCGCCCAGAGCCGCGCCATCGGGTGCAGGATCGTCGACCACGACATGCGCAGGCTGTGGACGGCGACGGACGTCACGAGCGCGCGCATGCGGAAGTTGAGGAAGCCCGTCGCCGCGGCGCAGCGCATGCACGCGTCGACGAGCGGCCAGCCGGTGCGGCCTGCGAGCCAGTCGTCGAGGAAGACGTCGCCGGGGGTCGGGAGATCGGCGTAGGCGGCGTTGAGGCTCTCGAACTCCATGCCGGGCTTGGTCTCGAGGCGCTGCACGAAGTGGTCGCGCCAGTGCAGGCGGCTCTTGAACGCCGCGAGCGACTTGCGCCACGCCGCGGCGTCCGGGTGCGCGACCGTCTTCAACTCGTCGATGCGCGCCTGCGTCGCCGCGTAGACGGCGCGGCCGGTCGTCGTGCCCCACGCGAGGTGGACCGACAGGCGCGAGCCACTTGCGAAGGCGCGGTTCGGCGACGAGATGCCGCCCGAGTAGCCGATGCCGCGGTGGCCGAGAAAGCTCGCGAGCGTCCCGATCGCCGCCGACTCGCTCACCGGCTGCCGATGCTCAGCCTGCTCGGCCGTCAGCGGATGCCCGAATGCTTCGGCCGTGACGGGCCCGGACGGCGCGAGACTCAGCGTCTCGGTCGGCACGCGCACGCGCGTGAGGTCGGGCGGGACGGGCAGCGGGCCAGCGTCCGTGAACGCCCGCCACCGCGCGTCGCGCGTGTCGCGGTCGGCGTCGCCGCGGAAGACGCCCGTCTGCCGGTGCTCGGTCCACACGACGCCCTCGGCCCGGCACCACGCGCCGACGGCGCGGTCGCGGGCGAACGTGTTCTCGGTCCCGATCTCCTCGTGCGAGTGGATCGCCTCGAACGGAGCGACGTCGCGCAGGCGCGCGAACGCGTCGGTCGCGTCGCCGTGGAGGACGAGGACGGGGACGCGCGCCTGGAGGTCGGCGAGCGCCTCACACCACGCGGCGACGTGGAAGGCGCTCGTCTCGGGCGCGTCGAGCACGGCCGGCTCGAACAGGAAGACCGGCAGGACGTCCGCGCCCGAGGCGAGCGCGGACGTCAGCGCGGGGTTGTCGTGGAGGCGGACGTCCTTCTTGATCCACCAGAGCGAGCGCGGCATCGGCGGCGGGGCGAGCGGCCGTCTGGTACGGCGGGAAACCGCGCGAGGCTCCCCGCCGCCGCGCCTCTACAGCTGGACGAGTCGGACCGACGCCTGCGCCCGGCCGCTCTCGGCGCGGACGACGTAGACGCCCGGCGCGAGCCCGGCCGGCAGCGCGAGCGTCGCGCCGTCCGCCGCCCCGTCGGATAGCACGGCGACCTGCCGGCCGAGCGCGTCCCACACGGTCACGCGGGTCGGCAGGGCGGACCCGCCCAACGTGACGCGGGGCACGACCGACGGGTTCGCCCCGACGATGGCGACGCGCAGCACCGCGTCTATCGCCTCGGGCTCTCCGGGCGTGCCGGCGTCGCCCATCAGACGGACAGCGCGGACGGCGACCGACCGGCCGAACTCGTCGCGCAGCCCGACCACCACGATCCGGCCGTCGCTCTGGAGCGCGAGGTCGGTCCCGATCTCGGACGTCCCGGCGGGTGACGGCACGGCGACGACGCCGGCCACGCCGAAGGTCGCGTCCAGCGCCCCCGCTGCCGTCAGGCGGGCAATGCCGATCTGCGACGTCTCGTCCGGACCGACAGCGGCTGCCAGAAGAATCTTGCCGTCGGGCTGAATGTGCAGGGCATTTCCGGTCGCGGACGTGGTGCCAAGGCGCGTCAGGACGGTCCCGCCCGAACCGAACGTGGCGTCGAGTGTGCCCGCGTCGGTCAGGCGGGCGACGAGGACTGAGCCGACGTCCTGCCCGTTTATGGCCGAGCCCACGGCGACGATGCGGCCGGCGGCATCCGTCGCCACATCCGAGAAGCCGTTGAACTGCGTGCCGGTGAGGGGGACGCGCGCGATTCCGCTTGTGCCAAACGCCGCATCGAGCACGCCCGCGGACGTCAGGCGGACCACGAACGGCTGGCTCCGAAGGCTGCCGCCCGTCGAGCTCAGCTCTGCCCCGGCCACGAGCACGCGACTGTCCGGCAGGACGGTGGCGCGCGCCGGAAACGGTCCGTTCGCCGTCCCGAACGCGACCTGCGTCTGCCCGTTCGTGCCAAAGGTCGCGTCGACGGTGCCGGTCGGCAGCAGGCGCGTCACGACGACGACGGGGACGCCGGTGCTGCCCGTCGCATAGCCGACGGCGACGATCCGGCCGGACGCGTCCGCGCCGAGCGACGACAGGCCGATGGTGCCGGGGACGACGACCTGCCCGTTCGTGCCGAACGCGGCGTCGCGCTGGCCCGTGGCCGTGAACGCCGTCAGGACGCCCGCCTCGGAGTCCCCCTCGAACGTGCGCGTGGCCGAGACGGCGATGCGGCCATCCGCCAGCACGGTGAGGTCGGGCGTTTCGTCGGCGTAGCGGCTCATCCCGCCGACCTGGGCACTGGCGACGCCGTCTGTGCCGAACGTGGCGTCGAGTGCGCCGGTCACGCTCAGCGCGAACACGGCAACCGCGCCGTCGCGGCGGCCGGCGACGAGCAGACGGCCGTCTGGCCGGGCCACGACTGCGGACGCGCCGAGAAAGGGATCGGCGCCCTGGACGAGCGTCACCTGGCCACCCGTCCCAAACGTCGGGTCGAAGGTGCCCGACTGAGCGTGGGTCGGGAAGGCGGCGAGAACGAGAGCGAGGAGAGCAATGCAGCGCATGGCGCGGGGTCAGGTGGGTGAGAATCCCCTCCCTTGCCGGCCTCGCTCACGGAGGCGTCACGCGTGCATGCCGCTTTTTTTATCTGCCGTGGGCTCATCGCCAGTCAGAGCGGGCGGCAGCCGCACCGGTGTCAGCGGTTTAGGTTGAACTCGCGGACGGGCGGCTGCGCGGGCACGAGTCCCGCGCGCTGGACCGTCTCCTGGCCCTGCGTGCCCAGGATGAACGTCGCGAAGCCGGCCGCGAGGCCGCCGCGCACACCGCGCGTGACGAGCACGATCGGCTGGCGCAGCGGGTACTGGTCCATGTAGACCGCCATCGGGCTCGGGCGGACGGCCTGCCCGGTCGAGTCCACGACGGCGACGGCGCGGACGCGGCCCGTCGTGTCGGCGCGGAACGTGAGGGCGGAGACGACGCCGAGCGCGTCCGACCGGCCCGCGACGCGCGTGATGACGTCGGGTTCGTCCGCCGCGCGGATGGCCGACTGCGGGAGCGCACCCTCGGGCAGCAGGCGCCGCGCGAGAAACTCGACCGTGCCCGCGTTGCGGTCCGTGAGGACGAGGCGGGCCTGTCCGGGCGTGCCCGCCGCGATGCTCGTCCACGTCACGGCCTGGCCGCCGAGCATCCGTTGTAGCGCGTCGAGCGGCACCTGCTCGACGGTGCTCGACGCCGGCACGACGACCGTCACCGCACCCTCGCCGATGAGCGTCTGCCCGATCGAAATCTCGTACTCGGCCGCGAGCCCGCTCTCCTCGTCGTTCATCGGCCGGTCCACGATGGCCGACTCGAGCTGCCCCTGGAGCACGCCGACGATGGCGGCGCGGGCCGAGAGCTCGCGCACCGTGACCGACGCCTTGGGGTAGACCTTCTGGAAGTCGGCGGCCTGCTCGCGGACGATCGCGGCCAGCTCGGGCGTCGTGCCGATGTGGAGCGTGCCGGTGAAGCCGTCCCCGCCGAGCGGCTGCCCGGACGTGACGCCGGCCGGAGCGTCGGGGCGTGCGGGTGCCTCGCCGCAGCCCGCCCCGCCGATGACGAGGGCGAGGCCTGCGAGGGCGAGGAGATGTGAAAAGCGGGTCATGAGGTCAGGGGCGGCCGTCCGCGTCGCGCCGGCCCAGCCCGACGGCGCCGCGGTAGAGGCCCATCAGGACGAGGATGACGCCGACGACGACGCGCAGCCGAGGCTCGGGTGTCGGCGGGCCGACGACGCCGAAGGCGACCAGCGTCCCGGAGAGGACGAGGAGCACGGCGACGGTCAGCGTGAGCAGGCGGAGCGGGGACATCGGGAGACGATGGGGACGTGAGCGCCGAAACGCGCGGCGGGGCGAGGGGTTGCCCCCCGCCCCGCCGCAGACGCCCGGACGGCGTCAGTGAATCGTGAACCGGACGGGCAGCGACATCCGCACCCGGACGGGCCGGCCGTTCTGGATGCCCGGCGTGAAGCGCGTCTGCCGGACGGCCGCGACCGCGGCGGCGTCCAGGCCCGGCGTGACGGACCGTGCCACCTCGATGCCGGACGGCTCGCCCGAGGGCTCGACGACGAACCGGACGACGACTGTGCCCTGGTTGCCGATCTCGCGGTCGAAGCGGGGGTATGTCACACGCGCCTGCACGCCAGCGATGCCCCCGATGATCTCGGGCGAGATCTCGGAGATCTCGATGACCTCATTCGT
Source organism: Rhodothermales bacterium (assembly GCA_038233965.1). Taxonomy (GTDB): domain Bacteria; phylum Bacteroidota; class Rhodothermia; order Rhodothermales; family Rubricoccaceae; genus DASVSE01. The sequence goes on from JBBSUZ010000078.1 coordinate 9,845, forward strand.
CGGCTGCGGCGTCTCGACGACCGGGTCCGGCTGCGGGACGGGCGGCGGCCTCATCTCGACGACCGGCGGGGCCGGAACCTGCGGGGTCCGCGTGCCGGCTCCGGGCTCGCCCGAGCCATCGCCCTGAGTCGCGGTGCCGGTGACCGGGCCGCTCGGCGACGTGCTCATCTCGTCGGCCGTCGCGATCGTCGCAGCCGGGTCGACCTGCGTGTCATCGACGAGGTTGACGACGCCCGACGCAGCGGCCTGCGTCGGCGTGCTGCCCCCGGTCGACGGGGGTTTCGGCACGATGTCCGGCGGCGTCGACGGGAAGTTGGGCGTCGTCGGAATCCAGATGAGATCGTCGTTGATCGGAGCGGCCTCGGCCGTATCCGCGCGGAGCGCGACGGTCGCCACCCAGTACCCGCCGAGGGCGAGCAGGTGGATGTTGACGGCGATGATCAGCGAGCGGCCGAGGGTCGGGCCGTAGGCCTCCTTGAGGCGCGCCGCGTTGGGCGCGATCGCCGCGAGCGCGGCGAGGTAGCCGTCACGGGGACGGGTGGGCAACGTCATGTCTGTCTCGGATGCAGCAGGTCCGATGCCGAACCGGCCTAATGAGAGAAACGCTGCCCCCCGGCGACGGAGTCGCGCGAAGGGGCAGCGTTTCTTCGCACCCGTCGGCTGGACGCCGCGGGGCGTCCGAGCCAAGAAATCAGTTGCGGATCGTAAAGCGAACCGGGACGGTCATCCGGACTGCGACGGCCTGGCCGTTCTGGCGGCCGGGCGTGAAGCGCGTCCGCTGGACGCCAGCGATGGCGGCCGCGTCGAGGCCCGGGCTGACACTCCGGACGACTTCGACGTTCTCGGCACGTCCCTCGGGCGTCACGACGAACCGGACGGACACCGTGCCGACCGTTCCTGCTCGCTTGTCGAACTCCGGGTACGTGACGTTCTGCTGGAGCGCAGGCAGACCACCGACGATCTCAGGCGAGACCTCGGAGAACTCGAGCGGGCCGGCCGGTGGCGGCGGCGGCGGCGG
>JBBSUZ010000079.1:0-10835 GCA_038233965.1 Rhodothermales bacterium
CGAGATCCGCGTCGGCCACGGCCAGACTGGCGCGGAGCGACTCGGCCCACACCGACGCCTCGGGCAGCGTGAGTACCGTTCCGGGGAACGCCTGCCCACTCCACTCCTCGAGGTGGACCGCGCTGTGTCCACTTCGGCGCACGACGGAGAGGAGCGCCGCAGCGAGCCCCACCGCCCGCCCGCGCTCGGGGTCGGCCCGCGCCAGCGTCCTCGCGAGGGCGATGTCGAGCGGCGTCGTGTCGTCCGAGTCGGCGAGGGCGTCGAAGAAGAGGGCGTCGGCAGGCGGCACGGGGAGCGGGGATTGGGAGCCGGGAAAATGCAGGAGGGCGGAGGGCAGAGGGGAGCAGAAAAATTCCGCCTTCCGCCTTCCGCCTTCCGCCTTCCGTCAACTCGATGGCTCCAGCAGCAGGTCGTCGAGCGCCTCGATGAGCGAGTGAGGCGGCTTCTCCACGTCGAAGCCTGTCGCCGGAGGCGCCTCGAGCTCGTCCGGGAGGCCGCGGAGGAAGACGTAGGCGACGCCGGCGACGTCGCGGTCGTAGTCGTAGGCGCCGCCGAGGCGGGCGCGGAGGTGGCGGTGCAGGCCGAGCAGGTACAGGTGCGCCTGGACGCGGTAGTGGCTCGCCGCCATCGCGGCGTCCATCGCGGCCGGCGTGTAGTGCGCCGCCGTGGGGCCGAGCCACGTCGACTTCCAGTCGAACAGGGCGACGCGCGGCCGTCCGTCGACGGTGTCGACCTCGGCCACGAAATCGGCCGTGCCGACGAGCAGGCCGTGCGCCTCGCGGGCGGTGAGAAGGGCGATGCGCGGCGCGACGGCCTGCAAGCGGTCGTCGCCGTGCTCGGCGAAGACGTCTGCGATGACGGCCGGGCGGACGTTCTGGACGGGCACGACGAAGCGCCACTCGGTGTCGCGGCGCTGCGGATCGGCTGGGACGTCGCAGAGGCGCAGGTCGAGCAGCGGGATGTGCGCGAGCGCGAGCCGGCGGACCATCCCGCGGACGAGCGCGGGCACGTCGGCGATGGGCGCGCGGTGGACGGGCCGGCCGGCGACGCGGGCGCGGCCGTCGGCGAGGCCGTGGAGGCGGAGCGTGCGCGCGAGCGTGAGCGACGGCGCGCTCTGTGGGTCGAGGTAGGCGTTGGGGTCGTGGAACGAGGCCGTCTGGAGGACGGCGTGGAGGCCCGTCCCGGCGGCGGCGCCCGAGGCGAAGGCCGCCATCCCGACCGGCTCGGCGTCGCGGTCGAGCGGTGGTGCCGCCGTCTCGTCGATGCGGTCGTCCTGCGGGGCGCCGGACGTCCAGCCCGAGAAGCTCACGCGGCGCTCGGGCGCGGCGATGCGGCCGGCGGCGTCGCGCGAGAGGCGCCGCGCGTCGCCCGTCCGAGCAACAGGCTCAGCCGACGTCACGGCGGCGGGCTTGGGCGCGGCGTCGGGCAGGGGTTCGACGGCCATGCGGTCGCCCAAACTCTCTCGCTCGATCCACGACTTCAGCGCCCCGACCGTCCCCTGCATCGCGTCCTTCGCCGTGCGCTGCGCGTTGCGGACGAACGCGCCGTCGCAGCCGTCGTGCGGCGTCGCCATGCCGTGCAGCAGGTGCCCGATGCCCGACGCGTGCGCGCCCGAAAGTGGGCCCCACACGACGTACGCGCGGTCCTCGGCGCGCGTCAGAGCGACGTACGTCAGCCGCAGGTGCTCGGCGAGGCGCTCGGCGTCGGCGAGCGCGCGGTGGTGGTCGAGGTCGTCCGAGCCGACGTCGTAGACGATCTCGGTCCCACCGTCGGCCGTCGGGACGTGCGGACGCGGCGGGGCGAGCTCGGTGAACGAGCCGTGGACGGTCGCCTTCTCGCGGCCCTCCCACAAGAACGGCGCGAACACGATGCGGTACTGGAGGCCCTTGCAGCCGTGCATCGTCGCGATCTGGACCGCGTGGTCGTCCGATTCGAGGCGCATCTCGAACGTGTCGCCGGACGACGGCTGCTGGCCGCGCGTCCGCATCCACCGCAGCAGCCGGTCGGCAGACTTCGCGCCTGCCCCCTCCGCCTCGTGCGCGAGCTCGGTCGCGTGGCGGAGGTTGGTCGCCCGGCGCTCGCCGTCGGGCCGCGCGAGCAGGCCCGCGAGGACGTTTTCCTGCTCGACGAACGCGGTCACGGCCTGGAAGACGCCGCGACGCTGCCACCGCGCGCGGAGCGTGCGCAGGCGGCCCGTCAGATCGGCCCACTCGGGCTCGTCGAGTGCGGCGATGCGGGCGTCGGGCCAGCCCCACAAGTCGGTGGCCAGCGCGGTGCGGACGGTCGAGCGCGAGCCGGGCGCGTCGATCGCGCGCAGGACGTGCTCGAGGTCCGCCATCTCGGGGCTTTCGCGGACGTCCCCGCCCTTGCCGACGACGCTCGGCAGGCCGGCCCGGCGCAACGCGTTCTGGATCAGTGCGCCCTGCCGGTTCGTCGCCACGAGAACAGCCATGTCGGCCGCCCTCACGCGCCGCCACGTCCCGTCGTCGTCCTCCACCTGGACGTCCGGATCTTCGATGAGGCGGCGGATCTCGGCGACGGTCGCGGCGACGCACGCGGCCGTCGCGACGGGCTTCGTGACGCCGCCGCGCGCGCCCTGCGGGAGGTGCGAGGCGGTCCACCAGACGAACGGCGCGGCTGAGCCGTCGGCCGTTCGGGCGCCGCGGATGCGCGGGGCGTCGATGGCGGCCTCGGCAGGCGCGAACGGGATGCCGGCGTGGACGAACGGTCGCGAGTCCGGACTCCCACCGTTCGAAAAGAGCGCGTTCACGGCCCCGACGAGCGCGGGCGACGAGCGGTAGTTGCGGCCGAGCGTGAACGTCTGCGCCGCGTGCCGCCGCGCGCCGAGGTAGGCGAAGACGTCCGCCCCGCGGAAGGCGTAGACGGCCTGCTTCGGGTCGCCGACGAGCACGAGCGGCGCGCCCGCGAAGGCCGTCCGGAAGACCGACTCCTGGCGCGCATTCGTGTCCTGGAACTCGTCCACGAGCGCGAGGCGGTACTGCCCGCGGATGGCGCGGCCGAGGACGGGCCCGATGCGGGCGTGGCCGAGCGCGTCGTGGACGCGCGAGAGGAGGTCGTCGAACGTCAGCGTCCCGGCCCGCGCGGCGAGGCGCTTGCGGGCGGCGTCGACGGCAGGAATGGCGTCGGCAAGGAGCGCGAGGTGGATCGCGTGCGCGGCCTGCGCGACGTCGTCGCAGGCGACGAAGCCGGCGTGGCCGAGGATGTCCGCCCGCTCCTGCTTGCCCTGGCTCTTGTGGACGCCAGCAGCGAGCGCGTCCGACCCCGACGCGAGGACGGCGTCGACGTGCGCCGTCCCGCCGCGCGCGACGAACGCGGAGACGCGCCCGAACAGCCCGGCGGGATCGGACGGGGCCGCCTTGGTCGTGGGCGCGTTGTTCAGCAGCGCCGTCGCCTCGGCCTCGTTCCAGACGTCCCCGAGGCGCGCGACGGCCGTGCGGTACCGCGCGACAGCGTCAGCGAGCGATGGCGGCGTGGGGACGATGCGCGTGCCCGGGTGCCGCGTGACGTCGACGAGCGCGGCGTCGAGGCGGGCGAGCGACCACGGCGCGCCGCCGGCGATGGCGATCGCGGCGAGCTCGGGGTACCGGCGCACGCGCGCCTGCCACGTCTCGGCGAGCGCGCGGCGGCGCAGGTCGGCGTCGGAGTCCGCGACGGAGAACGCGAACGGCTCGCCGCTCTCGAAGGCCGAGCGCTCGAGGACGCGCTTGAGGAAGCCGTCGATGGTGAACACGGACGCCTCGCCCGAGGCGAGCGCAGCCGCGATGCGCGTCTGGCCCGCGGCCCGTTCGCCCGGCGTGCGGCCCCAGCGGTCGAGCAGGTCCCGGACGGCGCGCGGCGCGGCGTCGGGCCCGTCCGTCGGGGCCTCGTCGCCGGCGAAGGCGGTCGCGGCGGCGCGCAGCGTGCGCCGGATGCGGGTGACGAGCTCGGCCGTGGCCGCGTTCGTGAACGTGACGACGAGCGCGCGGCGGAGGTCCGGCAGGCCGGCCGCGTCGTCGATGGCGCCCGGCGCGAGCACCAGGCGCGCGACGAGGGCCGTCAGGGCCGTCGTCTTGCCCGTCCCGGCGGACGCCTCGACGAGCGTCACGCCGGGCGCGAGCGGGACGGAGTAGGGGTCGAAGGCGTCGGGCACAGTCCGGGGGGCAGCCCGCCAAGATCGCGCGGCGCGGGCCGGACGTTTCGGACATCGTGGCAGTCCACGCCGCGATCCGGTTTTACACGGAATAGATTCGACACATCTGGCCGATATGAACGTCGCCCGCTGTGCTCGTCGGCCGCCCGGCCGATCCCAGACGCTGACGTTTCACTCTCACGCCCTCCCCGATGACCCTCCGTACCGCTTTCGCCGCCCTCGCGCTCGCGCTCGTCCTGCCGCTCTCCGCGTGCGATGAGACGGGCAACACCTCCCCGGACGACGTCGCCGCGACCATCTCAGACGCGCAGATCGCGCGCCAGAACGGCGACTACGTGACATCGGTGCGCCTGCTCGAAGGAGCGCTGACGGCTAACCCGCAGAGCGCGCCGGTCCGCACGGAGCTCGCGGTGACGATCTTGGCGCGCGAGAACCTGAACCTGCTGGACCTCGACCGCATCGCGCAGTTCATCGCCAACGGCGTCGGCGGGCTAGCGACGGGCGACGCGCCGGCCGCACGCGGCGGCACCTGCCGCTACGCCGCCGACCCGACCGCGACGCCGTTCGACCCGACGTCCGTCGCCGGCTTCCCGGCGATCACGGCGAGCCGCGCCGAGATCGACCGCGTCATCGCGCTGCTCGAGCCCGTCCTGCCGGCCGCGCTGCGCGGCTTCGACGTGTGCACGCAGATCGGGGCCGACGGCGCGCTCGTCTACGACCGGACCGCGGCGACGGCGCAGCTCCGCGCCGCCGGCCTGAGCGACGCTCAGATCAGCCAGATGCTCGCCACGAACGCGCTCGCCCGCTTCATGCGCGCCTACCTCGTCGTCACGACGGATGTCCCGCAGCAGACGTCGTGGTACCGCCTCGCCGACGGCAGCATCGGCGTCTGCGCCGCCGACGAGGACGCGCTGATCACCCAGACGCGCCCGGCCGTCGAGACGCTCGGCACGGCCCTGCTCTCGCTCGACACGCGCGCCCGCTCCTTCGGCGGCGCCTCCGACATCGTGGACCTCGCGACGGACGCGTTCTCGGACATCCGCGACGCGCTCGGCGACTACTGCGCCGGCCGTTGACCTTCCGGGGGCCGCCCCTCGGCGGCCCCCGCTCCTTTCTGCCCGGACTTCTCCCCCGACCGGACCTATGCGTCTTCGCCACCTCGCCTTTTCCGCCGCCGCGCTCGCCGCGCTCGCCGCGCCGGCCTCCGCCCAGACCTTCGGCACGCTGGACCAGGACAGCCGCGCCGCCGTGCTCGACGTCGTCGCCGCGGGCCGCGGCGGGACCGTCGCCGCGATCGCGACGCCGGACTCGCCGTTTTTCTCCAACCCGGCGCATATGGCCGGCACGCAGCGCCTCGGCTTCACCATCATCGGCGCGACGGCCGGCGTCGGCGGCAACGTGCGGGAGACGTACGACTTCTACGACCAGACGCTCGGGCCGGCCATCGAGGAGGGCCTCGACGGGATCCGCCGCGACGACCCCGAGCGCCTCCGGGCCATCTACGACGAGGCCTTCCGCGTCGGGGCGTCGCAGAAGACGGCGGACCTCGCGGCCTTCGCGCCGAGCGCGCGGGCCCGCTTCGGCCGCGTCGCGGCCGGCATCGGCGTCTTCGGCGCCGGCACGGCGCGCGCCCGCATCTCGGACGGCGGCGCGGGCATCCCGTTCATCGACCTCTACTCGCAGGCCGACGTGCTCGTGCCCGTGACCGTCGCGGCGTCCGTGCCGGGCCTGCCGTTCGCGCTCGACGCCGGCGTCTCGGCGACCTACCTCGACCGCCGCCTCACGGCCAAGGCCGACGCCGTCGACATGCTCGACCCGGACAACGAGAAGGTCTACCTCTTCCGCGGCTCGGGCGTCCGCCTCGGCGCCGGCGTGCAGGCTCGCGACGTCGGCACGCCGGGCCTCGACCTGGGCCTCGCGCTGACGAACGTCGGCAGCGCGGTGGACCTCGAGTACGACCGCGCGATCCAGATCGAAGGGCCCGACGGCGCCGCCGACGACGCGGCCGAGATCGCGCGCCTCCAGCAGCGCTTCAACGCGCGCGGCTCGGCCGCGGCCGTCCGCGTCGGCGCGGCGTACCGCCTCCCGTTCGTGACGCCCGGCGTCGACGGCGTGTCGGTCGCGGCGGACTACACGTCGGCCTCGACGGCCGAGCTCGACCAGTCGTTCCAGGCGGGCCTGCGCGGCGGCGTCACGGCGTCGCTTGTGGGCGTGGTCAGCCTCAGCGCCGGCATCAGCCAGGGCATGCCCTCGGCCGGCATCGGTGTCCGGACCCGCTTCGCGCGCATCGACTACGCGACGTTCGGCGTCGAGGACGGCCGGCTGCTCGGGCAGCAGAGCCGCCGCAACCACGCCGTCCACATCCGCGTCGGCCTGTTCTGAGCGGTGGGTGACGCTCGTCACCTACACCGTCATCCTGAGCGCCGGGTAAACCCTGGCCTGAGTGAGCCGCAGGCGAGTGCAGTCGAAGACCGCGAAGCGAAGGCGCAGCCCATCTCTGCCGAGCACGGCGTTCCTGCAACGCGATGCCCCTCGGCCATCTGCTCGGCAGAGATCCTTCGACACGCTCAGGATGACGCTGTAGAAATGTTTTCGAGCCTGTTCGGGCGAAGGGCGTCGTCCCGCTTTGCATTCGCGCGGGGCGAATTCTGGACGTGCGCGATCCCGACCCGCTTGCCGGCGTAGGGGACAGGCTGCACCCGCCCGACTCTGTGACCCCGATCTCGCGCAAGCGCCTGCTCGTCCGCGTCCGACGCGCCTCGCCCCGCCGGCTCATCGGCGGGCGGGCGGTGAAGGTGGACGAACAGCTGGGCTCCGAGGTCGACCGGTACCTGCACATCCGGCAGGAGCGCAAGGTGCTGTTCCCGCGCGCGCTCGTCGTCGGGCTGGCGGCCGGGGCGGTCGCCGTGGCCTTCCGGATCGCGCTGACGTCGGCGCACGACGCGCGCAACGCCGTCATCGCGTGGGCGCACACGCTGCCGTGGGGCGGCCCGGCCGTGCCCATCGCGGTCGGCGCGGTCGGCGCGGCAGCGTCCGTGTGGCTCGTGCGGCGGCTGGCGCCCGAGGCCGGCGGCAGCGGCATCCCGCACCTCGGCGGCGTGCTGCACCGGATGCGCGAGATGCACCCCGGCCGGCTCGTGCCGGTGAAGTTCGTCGGCGGGCTGCTCGCGCTCGGCAGCGGGATGGCGCTCGGGCGCGAGGGGCCGTCCGTCCAGATCGGCGGCGCCGTCGGGGCGGCCGTGGCGGACCGGATCGGGCGCGACCCGCGCGACCGGCTGACGCTCATCGCCGCGGGCGCGGGCGCCGGACTCGCCGCCGCGTTCAACGCGCCGCTCGCCGGGCTCATCTTCGTCCTCGAGGAGGTCCAGCGCGACTTCCGGCCGCTCGTCTTCGGCGCGACGTTCATCGCCGCTGCCGTCGCGACGGCGATCTCGCAGACGGTCTCGGGCCCGTTCCCCGTCTTCGAGGTCTCGGCGTATCCGGTGCCTCCGGTCCGCCTGCTGGCCGTGTTCGCAGTCGTCGGCGTGTTGTGCGGCGTGTTCGGGGTGGCGTTCAACCGCGCGCTCATCGGCGGGATGGATGCCGCCGAGCGGCTCGTGCCGACGATGCGCCGGGCCGTTACGTTCGCGGCCGTCGTGGGTGCGATCTCGGGGGCCGTCGCCTACGTCTCGCCGGACTTCGTCGGTGGCGGGCACGACATCGCCGAGGTCATCCTCGACGGCAACGTCGCCCTCGCCATGATCCCGCTGCTGTTCCTGCTCCGCTTTGCGCTGACCATCGGGAGCTACAGCACGGGCGCGCCGGGCGGCATCTTCGCGCCGCTTCTCGTGCTCGGCGCGCTCGTCGGGCTGGGCGTCGGCGAGGCGACGGCGCTGCTGGTGCCGGCCGGGACGATCGCGCCGGGCGCGTTCGCGGTCGTCGGCATGGCGGCGTACTTCGCGGCCGTCGTGCGGGCGCCGCTGACGGGCATCGTGCTCATCATCGAGATGACGGGCAGCTACGCGCTCATGCTGCCGCTGCTCGTCGCGTGCTTCATGGCCTATATCGTGGCCGAGGCGGTGGGGACGCCGCCGATCTACGAGGCGCTGCTGGGCCGCGACCTCGCGCGCAGCGGCATCACGCCGGCCGCGGCGCCGATCGTGGTGTCGATCGAGGTCGAGCCCGGCGCGCCGTTCGCCGGCCTCCGCGTCCGCGAGCTGGGCCTGCCGCGCGGCTGCGTCATCGTCACCATCCGCGACGGCGAGACCGAGATCATCCCGCAGGCGGAGACGCGCCTGCTGCCGCACATGCGCGTCTCGGCCGTGATCGCGCCCGAGGCGACGGGCGCCTACAAGGCGCTGCACGACGGGCTGGCGACGGCCGCGCCCGCCGTCGACGCATCGGGCTAGCCCTGGGAATGGGGCGTGCGGCCGTGCCCTTGCGCTCGCCCGGCCGAATCCCTACGTTAGGAAGACACCCACCCGTCCAGGTGGCAATCCGATGGCAAAAGGCGTCTACAATGTGTGTGCCCCCCCCCCTCCGGTAATCCGGTGGCAGCCGGAGATGGGTGTCGCGACGACACCGCCGCGATCCAGGCCGGTCTCGACGCGCTGAAACGGAGCGACGCGCTCCCGGACACCTGCAGCAAGACGGCGTCTCTCGACGCGTGGCCGGTGTACGCATCGACGCTCTATCTCCCGGCCGGCATCTACCGCATCACCGCCCGGCTCATCATTCCGTTCTGCCAGCACGTCCGCATCGTCGGCGACGGGGGGCGTGGCGGCGGCTACACGGCGGGGAGCGGGCGGATCATCCCGGTCGGAACGCTCATCCGGCAGGACACGGACGACGAGCCCATCCTGGTTTTCCAAAACGCCGACACGCAGAGCTGGGCCATCGACGGCATCGGGTTCACGTGGAAGGCCCCGCAGGAGCCGCCGGCCGGCTGGATGCGGCCGCTCGACGACTCCAAGCAGGTCGCGCCCGGCGCGACAGAGCCCGGCGCGTGTGGCATTCTCTTCTCTGGCGTCACGACCACGCCGCCCGACCCGCCGACGGCGCGGACGGACTATTACCACGGACGAATCTCGAACTGCCCGTTCACCGATGGATGGCGTGGGATTTCCTTCGACGACTCGTTCACGCAAGGCGCGATGTCAGTATGGGACACGCGGATGGAAGGGCTGACGATGCTCAACATGAAGGGAGCTGGCCTGTCCCTCGTCGCGGCGAACGGCGGGATCGGGATGCCGATCAACAGCTTCCGAAACTCGTTTATCGACAACCCGCAGCGCGAGAACGTCGAGGACCGGATCCAGATCGCTCAGCAGGGAGCCTTCCTGCTGGAGAATGTCACGCTCGAGCACAGCAGCACGCGGGCGATCTCGTGCACGGACTGCACGATGACGATGCGCAACGTGAGCGTCGAGCACGCGATGATCAAGCGGCCTCTCGGCCAGATGGTCTACTTCGGCGGCGGGAGCTACGTCGTCGAGATGTTCGGCTTCGACGGCTGGATGGACAGTGGGAATCCTGACGGCACGCAGGGCTTCAGCGTCATCATCAACGCCGACGGCACGTACCCGAACCCGACCGACGAGCGCGCGATCGGTAACCCGACGACGGTCGTGCTCTCGAACGTCCGGGCGCTGCCGCTGCTTCCGAGCGCGTTGGATCCGGACGTTGGCGGGTTCGCGCCGCTCAACGGACCGACCGTGCTACTCGCCGGGGCGAGCAACACGGAGTACGTCGTCCTCAACGCTCCCAATCTGCCTGTCTTCCCCGAGCTGAGGCGAACGACCGAGTGGGACGACAGGCCGACGGGTGGGACCGGTGGGCAAACCTATAAAGACCTGTACGGCCGGTACCGTGAGCTGGTGACCTTCTCGAACGGCCTCGGCGAGACGATGTCGTCGGTGGTGAAGATGCCCGAGACGAAAAAGACGGTGCGGGTACCTCTCGGAACGGTGCCCGCACGCACCCTCGGGACGGTTCAAGTGTCGCTGGTGACGTCACTGCTCGGCGCTCCGCCGCCGGGCCAGCCGCGGGCGCGCCCCGGCGACCTCGTCCGCCTCGGACCACCGGGGACGTTCCCGGCGGGGCTGACTGCCAGCGGCGTCGTCGTCGTACCGGATACGGTCGATGTGCGCGTGTTCAACACGACCGTGAACCCGGTCACCGTGCCGAATGCGCTGTGGACCATCGAGGTCAGCGGTGGGCCAGACTCGGGCGCGGAGCAACTCATTCCCGACCAGCCGTTCGCGGCTGAGTCTTCGCTGTCATGAGCCGGCCCCTGATGTGCGCCGTCGCGCTGCTCGGTGCAGGGTGGTGTGCGACGGCCACCGCACAGACGCCGGTGACGGTCGTCAACGTGTGGGCGGCCGAGACGGCCCGGTTTAGCAATTTCGGCGCCGATGTGCAGCTTCTTGGCGACCTGATGATTGTCGGTGCGGACGGGCAAAGGGTCAATGACGGAACGACAGCCGGAAATCCTGGATCCGTCTATGTCTTCCGTCAGACGAACTCCGGGCCATACGCCGGTTACACGGAGGAGGCCACGTTACGGCCAGCGCCATACCACCTGATTGGAGCGGGCCTGCCCGATTCAAACTACGGCTTCTCGGTCGACGCCTGTATAGTGCACGGCGGCGACACGTTCGTCGTCGGTGGAGCACCGCGCGAGCCTGCGGCCAACCCGATGCGCCCC
>JBBSUZ010000080.1:0-10648 GCA_038233965.1 Rhodothermales bacterium
CCCGGCAACAGCGTGAAACAGGCCGACGAGCAGCAGCCCGACGCCCGCGCCGACGGCGGCCGGGACGAGGGCGGGCCACAACGCGACGCCCGGCTCGGCCGCGCGCAGCACCCCGATGAGACCGATCGCTGTGCCCAAGACGCCCGAGAAGGCGGCGACGAGGGCGGCCGAGCGGACGGCGTCGAGCGCACCCGTCGCGCGAGCGGACTCGCGGCGCGCGGCGGCGGCGACGGCCGTCTGGATGTCGCCGATGGGCCGGCCCAGGCGCTGAACGCCCTCGGCCACGACGCGCGACGCGACTGAATCCTGGCTCTGGCAGAAGTCCACGGCGCCGACGAGGTTGCCGGCCCCGATGTAACCCGCGACCGTCCGGATGATCTCGTCACCGTCGACGTCCGCCGAGCGCAGGCTGCCCAGCGCGCGGGCGACGGCGGCGAGCGCGGCGATGGCGGCGAGCAGCACGAGCGCGAGCGACCACCCGCCGGCGGCGATGAAGCTCGCAGCCGTCACCGGGACATCGACCGGCGCGACGACGGCGCGGGTGAGCGTGTCGGCGGCGAGCGTGTCAGACCGAAGCGAGTCGAGGGCGGCCGGGAGTGCCGCGCGCGTGCTGGCGGCGGCACGCGCGAGCGTATCGGCGACGGATGCGGAGGCACGGGCCGCCGAGTCGGCGATCTGGAGGGCGAGGAGAGGCATCGTCGGTCAGGGGCGGCGGGCGGCCGGTGCGAACTGGTCGGGGGAGGCGAGCGAGTCTGCGGCGAGCACGGCAGCAGCGATCGAGTCGAGGGCGGCGGAGTCGGCGGCGAGCGGGGCCGGGCGGGCGGTGGCGGCCGGCTGAGCGGGTGCCGTCGGGGTGACGACGGGCGGGCGGCGCTCGGCCATGAACCAGTACAGGACGAGCGCAGAGAGCGCGAGCACGGTCGCGGCGTAGAGGAACGCCCAGCCACGCTGCGCCGAGCGGGCGGCGGGTGAGACGACGGTCTGCGGCGGGTCGCCCGAGTAGATGTCGTCGAGCAGGGTGGACGGCGTGGCGTGCGGCTCGGACGTGCGCGGCGGCTCGGCTCCTCCGGCGACGGACGCGTCCATCGCGGCCAGTTCGAGATCGGGCGAGAGTCCCGGCTCGGCATCGTCGAACCCGTCGTCCCGGTCGGCCGTCTGCGCGTCCTTGACCTGCTCGGCCTCCTCCATCGTGGGGCGGTCGAGCGGGCGGGCGCCGCCGTCAACGTCTGCGTGCGGGGCGGGTTGCCAACCGTCGGGCTCGTCCGGTGTCGGCGGGAGGAGGTCGCGCAGCGGCTCGTCGCCGAACGGGACGGCGATCTCGGCCGGCTCGTCGTCTTCAGCCGGGGCGCCTGCCTCCGGTGCTGGAGCGTCCTCGGCCGTCGCTGGCCACTCCGGTTCGTCTGGAACGACGTCCGCGTCCGGCACGCCGTGCTGAATCGGCTCTGCACCCTCGGCCGCGTCGGGTGCAGGCAGCGGATCGTCCGCGAAGGTGCTCTGCGACGGCGCCGACGGCGGGACGGCCTCGGTCGGTTCGTTGACGATCAGGTCGAGCAGGATGTCGACCGCGCCGGGCGGCGAGTCGTGCACCGGCGCGACGGGCTCGGGGACGGCTCTGAGCGGTGCGACGGGCCCGGGCGGTGCGGCGGGCGTGTCCGCCGGCGCGAGCGGGACGGGCACGAGGCCCTCGTACGGCCGGTTGACGGCGGCGAGCAGCTCGGGCGCGGCGGCGAAGCGGACGCCGCTGCTGGTCCGCTGGAACACGCCGACGCCGTCGAGGCGGGCGTCGCCGGTGATGGCGAGGCGGGCGTCGAGCTGGTCGACGGCGGTGCGGAGGGCACCCGCCGCGGCGGTCGGAGCCGCACCGGCGTGGCGGGCGACGGCCTGCGCGAGGTCCGTCGGGTCGCTCTGGCGGGCGAGGAGCCCGACGGACTCGCCCGGCGGCAGCATCACGCGCTGGCCGTCCGGGCGGACGCGGACGCGGGCCGAGATGTGGGCGCACGCGAGCGTGCCGATGCCGGGCAGCGGGGCCTCGGCGCCAGCCGTGAGGCGGTCGCGGACGGCCAGGGCGAGGGCGGCGAGCGGGGTCAACGGCGCGGCGGAAGGGGAGAGCGCAAGGTAGGGGCGGCACGCCGCGGGGCGCGCAGACGCTAGCGCGAGAGGCGCAGGCCGAGCTGGACCGTGAACGGCGGCTCGGGGAAGCCCGGCCAGCGCTCGACCGACCCGACGAGGCGCTCGGCGCGGGCGACGAGCGCGAACGGCCCGCGCCCGAGGTCGTAGCGGGCGTCGAACCCGACGAGCGCGAACGCGGGCGCGTCGATCTGGCCTGTCGTGTCGTCCGGGCGGGCACTCTCGAGCTGGACGGTCAGCCCGGCCCGTCCGCGGCCGCCGTTGAAGGGCGATGCGAGCGCGGCGCGGGCCACGACGGGCGCGTAGAAGGGGAGACGCCCGCCGCCGTCCGTCCGCCCGCGTCGCGCCTCGACGCCGGCCGACGCGCTGAGCGCGTCCGGGTCGCCAAAGGTGACGTCCGCGCCGACGCCGGCGGTGTTCGCCTTGAGGTAGCTCTCGCCGAAGAAGCCGGCGCCGATGCGCTGGAAGACGAGCCGGGCGGGCGAGACCGTCCCGAGGCCGTAGAGGCGCACGCGGGCGCGGCCGCTCGCGACCTCGACGCCGGCGCGGGCGTCGACCGGCAGCACGTCCGGGGCGACGACCGTGCCGGACGCGAGGTACGGGTTGAGGAGCGCGACGGCGCCGAGGGAGCGGACCTCGAGGTGCGGCGCGTTCGTCGCGAACACGACGAGCTTGCCCGAGAGCGGGAAGCGCGCGTCGAGGATCGGTCCGACCGCCTGCGCGTCGCGCCCGCCGGCGTCCGCCGCCTGGACGGCCATGCCGCGGACGCCGATCACGAGGCGGGCGCCGTCGGGGCGGCCGATGGCGAAGGCGCTGCCGGCCGATCCGTACTGCACGCCGCCCGACGAGGCCGTCGCGTCGCCGAAGCCCGCGCCCGAGACGCCGGCCGCAGCGTCGAGGCGAACCGCGTCGCGGGCGAGCCCGACGCGCGCCGCGCCGTCGACGCGGCCCTCGCTCGTCTCGCCGCCGCCGCCGACGCGCGACTGCGTGAAGCCGACGCGGGCGTCGAACGGGACGCGCCCGACGCCGCTCGCACCGACCGTCGTGCCCGCCGCGAAGCGCGTCCGCCGCTCCGCCGCGCCCGGCAGCGAGTAGGTGTCGGCCGAGACGATGCCGTCGAGCCGGAGCCGGCCGGCGGCGTAGGACTGGCCGCCGGCGCGGACCGTCAGGCGGTCCGAGTGGACATACTCGCTCGACCCCGAGACGCCGTCGAAGTCGCCGTCGACGAAGAAGAGGCCGGACTCGCCGGCGGCCTCGAAGTCGAGGCGCGCCGAGCGGCCGAACTGGCTGCCGGCCGCAGCCTCGGCGCGGAACGAGCGGCGCGTGCGAGCGCGGAGCGCGGGCTCGGCCGGGGCCGCGATCTCGAACGGCGGGAGGGCCTCGACCGGCGGCTCGAACGGCTCCACGACGGGCACGCGCTCGGCCGGGACGACGTACTGGCGCGGCGGCGGGCCGAAGCCGCTTATCGGCTGGCGCTGGATCGCGGGCAGGTTCACGCGCGCCGGGCCGGTGCTCGTGAAGACGCGCGGCGTGAGGCTCGGCAGGCCCGGATTGGGCGCCGGCTGGGCGCGCGCGGCGGGGCTCGCAGCCAGAACCAGAAGGGCGATCGCGACAGACGTCATCGTCCAGAACCCCTCACCCTGTCCCTCTCCCGTGGGGAGAGGGGACGTCGAAGTGAAGGTCGTGCGTCGCCGGATCATGTCGAGATTCAGCATGGCGGTCAGAGCGTCGGGGCGGGGATGCGGGTGCCGGCGAGGAGCGCGCGCTCGAACGCCGTGCGGTCGGCGGGCGAGGCGAAGGCGTCGGCGGGGACGAACAGGGCCGAGTGGCGGAAGGGCTCGATGAAGACGCCCTCGGTCTCGACGTGGACGGCGTGGAGCGTGTCGAGCCGCTGCGTGCTGTGCGAGACGCCGTCGACGCGGACGTCGAGGTCACGCGGGGTGACCGAGATCTCGACGGGCCGGTCGAGGTCGGGGCGGTCGGCGACGAGGCGCTCGGCGTGGCGGCGGGTGACGTAGGAGCGCGTGGCGGCGAGGACGAGGAAGGCGGCGGCCCAGTAGAGCATCACGACGCCCGTGACGCCGATGGTGAAGGCGTAGCCCGCGCTCCACATCACGAGCGCGCCGACGGCGTAGAGCGCGTAGCGCGTCTGGATCTTGCGCTGGGTCGGGGCCATCGTGCGGAGGACGGCGCGGACGAGGTGCTCGTGCCGCAACACGTACCGCGCGACGGGCACGCCGATGGGCTCGGGCGTGACGGTGGCGTCCCGAATGCGGGCGGGCGCGGTCACGGCTGCCGCGTCGGCGCAGGGGCCGTCGGCGCGAGGTCGGGGCGCTCGCGACGGACGTCGTCGGCGGCGGCGGACGTCGGGAAGCGGGTGAGAAGGTCGCGGAGGCGGGCGTCGGCGTCCGCCGTGCGGCTCAGGGCGCGGAGCGCGTCGGCCTCGCGGCGGAGCGCGTCGGCCGTGCGCTCGGGGTCGCCGGGGTAGAGGCGCGGGTAGGCTGCGGCGGCGTCGAGTGCGCCCTGCGCGTCGCCCGCGGCGAGGAGCGCGTCGGCGAGCTGGAGCTGGGCCTCGGGCGCGAGCGGGCCCTGTGGGTCGGCCTGGATGAGCGCGCGGAACGTCGCCACGGCAGCCGGCGCCTGGTTCTGGGCGAGCTGTGCGCCGCCGAGCGCGAGCCGGGCCTCGGCCGCGATGTCGGGCGGTGGGTTGCCTGCGAGCAGCGTCTGCAGGCGACTGGTGGCGAGGGCAGCGTCGCCGAGCTCGAGCGCGGCCTGGGCGCGGCGCAGGCGGATGCGCGCCTTGGCCTCGGGATCGGCGGTGCGCGCCTCGATGGCGTCGGCGAGCGGCTCGACCTCGGCCGTCCGGCCCTGCGCGTCGAGCGCGGCCGAGAGGCCGTCGAGCGCGTCGGCGA
Source organism: Rhodothermales bacterium (assembly GCA_038233965.1). Classification (GTDB taxonomy): domain Bacteria; phylum Bacteroidota; class Rhodothermia; order Rhodothermales; family Rubricoccaceae; genus DASVSE01. The sequence goes on from JBBSUZ010000080.1 coordinate 5,040, forward strand.
CGGACGGCGACGCGGGGTAGCGGTCGAGCGCGCTGCGGTACGCCGCCTCGGCGTCCGGGTATCGACGCTGCTCGAGACGGACGTCGCCCACACCGACGAGCGCACGGGGCGCTGCATCGGACGTCGGCAGCTCGCCGACGACGCGCTGGTAGTCCGCCACGGCGCCGTCGGCGTCACTCGTCGCCGCGCGCAGAGCCGCGCGCGAGAGCAGCGCCTCGCCGCGCAGCGTCGACGTCGGGAAGGTGTCGACGAGGCGGCCGTAGGTCTCGATGGCCGTCGCCGTCTGGCCCTGGCTGGCGAAGGCCTGGGCCGTCTGGAAGAGGGCGTAGTCCGAGCCCGCGCCGTCGGTCGAGGCGGCCGGGACGCGCGCGTAGGCCGCGCGGGCATCGTCGAAGCGGCCGAGCGCGAAGTAGCTGTCGCCCAACCGCAAGAGTGCGTCGGCGACGTACGGGACGGCGTCCGAGGACGCGGTGTAGCCGGCGAGGAAGCGCTCGTAGCCGGTCGCGGCGCGGGCGTAATCGCGGCGGCGGAAGAAGGTCCACGCGAGGACGTAGCGGCCGGCGTCGGCCTGGCGGTGCTGCGGGAAGCGCGTCGTGAAGTCGGTCAGGATGGTCTCGGCGCGGTCGTAGCGGCCGGCCTGGAACGCGCCCTCGCCGGCCCAGAACAGCGCCTCGCCGGTCCGCTCGGAGCGCGGGAAGTCGCGGGCGACGCCGAGCAGCGCGTCCGTGGCGGCGTCGTAGTCGCGGGCGGTGTAGCGGGCGAAGGCGTCCTGAAAGGCGACCTCGGCGCGCGTCTCGGCCGTGGCCGTCCCGAGCGACTCGGCGCGGCGGAAGGCCTCCTGCGCCTCGGCCGTGCGGCCGGCCGCCGCGTACGTCTCGCCGAGCAGGCGCGCGGCCTCGCCGGCATACGGGCTCGGCGGCGTGATCGCGAGCAGGCGCCGGAAGGCGTCGACGGCGTCGTCGGTCCGGCGCGACTCGTAGCGGAGCAGGCCGAGCTCGAGCAGCGCGGCGTCGCCGTAGGCGCTCGTCGGGTAGCGGGCAACGAAGGCGAGGCGCGCCTCGGCGTCGCCGAGGTTGCCGCTGGCCTTGAGCGCGAGGCCCTCGTAGTAGGCGGCTTCGAGCGCGAGCGGGTCGTCGGCGGCGCCCGTCGTCGGTGCGCCGGGCACGGTCGGGTCCGTGGGCGTCGTGCGGATGCCGGCGAGGGCGGTCGTCGCGCCCTGGGCGTCGCCGCGGGCGTAGAGGGCACGGCCGATGGCGAGCGCGGCGCGGCGGCCGTAGCGGCCCTCGGAAGGCACGGCGCGCAGCGGCGCGAGCGCCGCCTCGGTCTCGCCGAGGCGCAGGCGCGTCTCGCCGAGGGTGAGGTCGGCGCGCTCGGCGTCGTCGCCGGTGAGGGCGGGGCGGCGACGGGCCGCCTCGGCCGCGGCGTCGGCGAAACGGTCCGTCCGGAGGTAGGCCTCGGCGAGCGCGAGGCGGACCTGCGCGTTCTCGGGCGACGCCGGGTAGCGCGTCCCGAGCTCTTCAAAGGCGTCGGCGATCCCCGCGGCGTCGCCCTGGCCCGTGCGGACCGTCCCGAGCGCGTAGAGCGCGGCCGGCGCCGTCGGCGTGTCGGCTTCGGCGGCGAGCTGGAAGGCGGCCGCGGCAGCGTCCGGGCGGTTCTGGCGGCGCTGCGTCATGCCGAGCAGGTACGCCGTCTGCGCCGTCTCGACGAGGTTGCTGCCCGGGTTGGCGAGCGCGTCGGTGAGGGCGACCTCGGCGCGGGCGTCGTCGCCGGTCGCGTAGAAGTAGCGGCCCTGCGCGGCCCGCGCGCGGGGCGCGAGCGGGCTGCCGGGATAGTCCGCCTCGAAGCGGGCGTACAGCGCCGCAGCCGTCTCGGCGTCGCCGGTCGCGAGCGCGCTCTCGGCGTGCAGAAACAGCGCCTCGGGAGCCCGCGCGTCGCGCGGGTAGGCGTCGCGGAAGCGCGCGAGGGCGCGGGCCGCGGGTCCGAACAGGCCGGCGTCGTAGAGCGCGCGTGCCTCGTCGAAGCGGGCGACGGCGAGCGCGTCGTCGGCACCGGCGGGGTCGGCGGTGAGGCCGGCCGTCGCCTGGGCGCGTGCGGGAGCACTCGGGAGGGCGCCGAGCAGCGCGCCGGCGAAAAGGGCGCGAAGCGCGCGCCGCGCCGCACGGGGCAGCGGCTGAAACCGGTAGGGCATTGGGGGGACGCGGGTGCCGGACGGGCAATCTAACCGACTGCGCCGGCCGGACGCTCCGGCGGCACGGAGCAGAAACAAACGAGTCCCCCGGAAGCGTACGTCTCTTTCGCATCGCGATCCCGTGCCGGGCGACGGCCGGCCGCCTCCGGGCAGCCTCTCATCGCCGGGCGCGGCCCTTCTCGCCCCCCGCCGGACCCTCCCGGCCCCATCCTACCGATTCAATGGACGACTCCAAGAAGACGCCTTCCACCTCTGCCGGCGACGGCTCCTCGACGCCGACCACGACGCCCGCGACGGCCGACGCCTCCACGGCGACCAAGACGGCGGGCACGGCCTCCGACGCCTCGGCAACGGCGACGGCCAAGACGGCGGCCACCGACGGCAAGGCAGATACCGGCAGCAAGTCAGCCGAGATTCTCCCGTCCGCCGGCACCGAGCCCGCGACGCAGGTCGCCTCGGCGATGGCCTCGCCGGTCCGCCCGTCTTCGCCCGCGCCGTCCGCCCCGTCGTACCGCATGCCGGACGACTACGCGACCGAGGGCTTCCTCGACAAGGCCAAGGCGTGGGTCGAGGCCAACCCGGGCCTCGCGCTCCTCTCGTTCGCCGGCGTCGGCCTCGTCGTCGGCCGCCTCGTGACGGCGCTCGCGCCGGAGCCCGAGCCCGAGACGCTCGTCGAGCGCGTCGAGAAGCGCGCCCGCGCCCTCGCCAAGGAGGCTGACAAGAAGGGCCGCAAGGTCGCGAAGACGACTCGCAAGCAGGCCGGCTCGGCCTTCGACGACGCTGCCGAGTACGTCGCCGACCACACGGCCAGGGCCCGCAAGACGGCCAAGGGCCTCGCCAGCGACGCGGCCGACCTCGCGCACGACGGCACGAGCCGCGCCCACGACCTCGCCGAGACCATCGCCGACACGGTGAAGTCGGTCGTGGACGAGTGGGTGGACCGCGTCAAGAACTGACGCCGTCATCCGACGCGCCTTTCGGGGGCGGTGCGGCTGCGCGCGGCACCGCCCCCGTTTCGTTCCTGCCCGTCTCGTTCGTGCCAGTTTGTTCGCCCCGTTTCGTTCAGGCTCCGCAGAGCGGAACGTGCGCCCGGTTATCTTCGCGGCTGTCCGTCACCGCATCTCCATGAGCATTCTCGTCGTCGGCACCGTCGCATTCGACACCGTCGAGACCCCGTTCGGCCGCGCCGAGCGCATCCTCGGCGGCTCCGCGACCTACGCCGCGCTCGCCGCGCGCCTGCTCGCGGGGCCGGTGCACGTCAACGCCGTCGTCGGCGAGGACTTCCCCGAGGCGCACCTCGACCTGCTCCGCGACCGCGGCGTCGACACCGACGGCATCGTCCGCGACCCGGCCGGCAAGACGTTCTTCTGGGCCGGCCGCTACCACGACGACCTCAACTCGCGCGACACGCTTGCGACGCACCTCAACGTGCTCGCCGAGTTCACGCCGGACCTGCCCGCGTCCTACCGGCGCCCGCGCATCGTCTGCCTCGGCAACCTCGACCCCAAAGTTCAGCTCGCCGTCATCGACCAGACGTCCGAGCACGGCCGGCCGGAGCTCGTGATCGCGGACACGATGAACTTCTGGATCGAGAACGCCCGCGAGGCGCTCGACGCGACGCTCGCGCGCGTCGACGTGCTGATGGTCAACGACGCGGAGGCGCGCGAGCTCTCGGGCGTCCCCAACCTCGTCCGCGCCGCCCACATCATCCAGGCGATGGGCCCGCGCGTCGTCGTGATCAAAAAGGGCGAGCACGGTGCGCTGCTCTTCTGCGACGACGACGTCTTCGCAGTCCCCGCGCTTCCGCTCGCAGACGTCATCGACCCGACGGGTGCCGGGGACACGTTCCTGGGCGGCTTCGCCGGCCACCTGCTCCGCGTCGGCGCCTTCGACGCCCCGGCCATGCGGCAGGCGATCGTCGTCGGGAGCGCGCTGGCATCGTTCGTCGTCGAGGCGTTCGGCACGGACGCGCTCGCGGGCGTCTCAGCGGCCGACCTCGAGGAGCGTCTCGACGTCTTCCGCCGTCTCTCGGCTGTCCCCGAGGGCATCGCCGTCGGCCTGGCGCAGTAACCAGTCGTCCTCGTAGAGACGCGCCGCGGCGCGTCTTCGCAGCGTCGAGCCAGGCTCAGGCGGCGGTCTTGCGCGCGGCGGGCGCGCGGTCGTCGCCGTCGAACGGGAGGCCGGGCGGCGGCTCGCCGGCCGTCAGGTCGGTCCCCTCGCGACGGGCGACGACGTACGACGCGATGGCCGCGCCGCCCAGGCACAGCGCGATCACGAGCAGCGACAGCCACGTCGGCAGCTCGACGCCGTAGTGGTGCAGGAGGGGCTCGATGAGCATCTTGATGCCGATGAACGACAGCACGAGCGCCAGCCCGACGTGCAGGTAGCGGACGCGCTCGATCACGCCGGCGAGCAGGAAGTACATCGCCCGCAGCCCGACGACGGCCATGATGTTGGAGCCGTAGGCGAGGAACGGGTCGGTCGTGACGCCGAGGATGGCCGGGATCGAGTCGACGGCGAAGACGACGTCCGTGAGCTCGATCATCACGAGGACGAGGAACAGCGGCGTCACCATGCGCCGGCCGGCCTCGCGGGCGAAGAAGTGCTCGCCGTGATACTCTGTCGTGACGGGCAGCAGCCGGCGCAGGAGCGTCAGCAGGCGGTTCTCGGAGACGTCGACGGCCTCGCTGTCGTGCCGGAACATCTTGAGGCCCGTGATCAGCAGGAACGCGCCGAAGACGTAGAGCAGCCACGCGAAGCGTTCGATCAGCGCGACGCCGAGGAAGATCATGCCGGCCCGCATCACGATCGCGCCGAAGATGCCCCAGAACAGCACGCGGTGCTGATAGGCCGCGGGCACGGCGAAGTAGCCGAACAGGACCGCGATCACGAACAGGTTGTCGACCGAGAGCGACACCTCGACGAGGTAGCCCGTCAGGAATGTCAGCCCGGCCGAGTGCCCGAAGCCGACCCACACACAGCCCGCGACGGCCAGGGCCGCAGCGACGAAGAAGGCCGACATCCGCGCCGCCTCGCGCAGGCCGATGCGGTGGCTGCGGCGGTTGAAGACCAGCAGGTCCAGCAACAGCAGCGCGACGACGAACCCGTTGAGCGCCCACCACGCCTCCGGCGGGATGTCCAGGTGGAGATTCGGGGGCGACACGGGGGATCGGGCGTAGGGGCATCCTCTACCCGCGCGCCGGGTGAAAGGTGCCCGCCGGTTTTGTCAAAAGCGTCCGAACCGACTCGGGACGCGGCGGCACGGCCCTTGCGCGTCCGACGGCTCGACCCTGTCCGAGACGGTATGCCCGACCCGACTCCACCGACTCCTTCCCGCCTCCCGCGCGTGCTGCTGCTCTCGTACTCGATCAGCCCTGTCCGCGGCTCCGAGTGCACCGTCGGGTGGCACCGGGCCGTCGCG
>JBBSUZ010000081.1:0-10589 GCA_038233965.1 Rhodothermales bacterium
GACGTCGGACTTCTTCTGGGCCACGACGGCGACGAGGCGGTCGCCGGCATAGGCGTCCTTGACGAGCTTCAGCGAGGCGTCGCGGCCGACGGTGATCGGGAGGACCACGCCGGGGAAGAGGACCGTGTTGCGGAGCGCGAGCACGGGCAGCGTCTCGGGGAGCGTGGCCTCGGTCATGGCTTGCTCCTCGTCGTGCGTCAGCAGCGGAATCGACTGCTCGGCGTCGTCGTGGAGGTCGTCGTCCGTGTTGTCGGCGTCGTCGAAGCGGAGGGAGGAGAGCGTCATGGTGGTCTGTTTGTCCGTTATTGCAAAACGTCGGAAGCAGGATCCGGATCCCGCCGCCGACGTGCCCGTCGTTCCGTCCCGCCGGTCTGTGTAGAACGTCCGTCCAGAAGGCCTGCAAGAAACGCCCGCCGGAGCCGCGCGGTGGCAGCCCCGGCGGGACCGAGTCACAGGCTGACCTTGGCGTGGTCGCCGGGCTTCGCCGGCTTGCCCGTGATCGCTGCCTTGACGTAGCCGTACGCGTAGACGACGGCCGACGACGGCGTGTCCCAGTACTCGGCGCGGTGCACGTCGACGCGGAGCAGGCGCAGGTCCGGGTCGTCCTCGCCGTCCGGGAACCAGGTCCGCATGGGCTCGGACCACAGCTCGGCGATCATCGCGCGGTCGTTGGTCACGGCGGCCGTGCCGGCCATCATGACGTAGTTCTGGTTGTCCGGGTCCGAGAAGGCGACCGCCACGTTCGGGTTGCCCTCGACGTGCGTGATCTTCTCCGAGTCGGCCTTGGTGAAGTAGAACAGGGTGCCGGCGAACTTCTCGGCCTGGATCGCCATCGGGCGGCTCCACAGCGTGCCGTCGGTGTCGACCGTCGTGAGCGTGGAGATGCGGACGTCCGTGATGAGCTCGGCGATCTTGGCGACCTGCTCGTCGTGCGTCTTGTCATCGCCTGCGTTGGTGTCGTCGGACATGGGGGTGAGGGAGAGTGGACGCGGTGCACGCCCGACGGCGTGTCCGGTTCGTCACAATCCGCCCCGGCCCGCGTTCCCGTCCCCGGATTTCCGTAGAGACGCCCCGCCGGGGCGTCTCTGCCGGGCAGAACGTCTCGACGTCCGCGCCAACCCGGCGTTCATCGCGGTGGGTCCGCGCCGCGGAGACGCCCCAGCGGGGCGTCTCTACGGGCTCGACTCACGCGTTGATTGCCGCGCCGTAGGCATCGCGGAAGGCCTCCATGACGGCCTCCGAGAGGGTCGGGTGCGGGTGCATCGCGTCCATGACGTCGTGCGCCGTGGCCTCGAGGGCGCGGGCGGTGACGATCTCGGCGATCATCTCGGTCGCGTCGTGGCCGATGATGTGCGTGCCGAGGATCTCGCCGTACTGGGCGTCCACGACGACCTTGACGAAGCCGGACTGGTCGCCGATGGCGGCCGCCTTGCCCGATGCCGCGAAGGGGAACTTGCCGATCTTGACGTCGAAGCCCTTCTCTTTGGCCGCGGCCTCGGTGTAGCCGACCGACGCGATCTGTGGGATGCAGTACGTGCAGCCGGGGACGTTGAGGTAGTCGACCGCGTGCGGCTTCTTGTCCGCCTTGCCCATCGCGTGCGCGATGCCGTCGACGCAGACGATGCCCTCGTGCGAGGCGACATGTGCGAGCCACGGGCCGCCGATGACGTCGCCGATGGCGTAGATGCCGGCGACGTTGGTCTTGTACTCGGCGTCGACCGTGATCGCGCCGCGCTCATACGCGATGCCCAACTCGTCCAGCCCGAAGCCCTCGACGTTGCCGACGACGCCGACGGCCGAGAGGACCTGGTCGACCTGGACCGTCTGCTCGCCCTTCGCCGTCGTGATCGTGACCGCGCAGCCGTCGCCCGACGTGTCCACGTTCGTCACCTGCGCGCCCGTGAGGATCGAGACGCCCATCTTCTTGTAGGCCCGCTCGAGCTCCTTGGAGACGTCGGCGTCCTCGACCGGCACGAGGCGGTCCTGCATCTCGACGATCGTGACCTTCGTGCCCATGTGGTGGTACACGTAGCCGAACTCGACGCCGATGGCGCCCGCGCCGACGATGAGCATCGAGCCCGGCGCCGTCGTCTGGAGCATCGCCTGCTTGTAGTCCAGGATCTTGACGTCGTCGACGGGCAGCGTCGGGATGGCGCGGGCGCGGGCGCCGGTCGCGACGATGATGTGGGTCGCCGAGATCTCGGTCGCCTCGCCGACGGTCTCGCCGTCCATCGTCTCGGACGGCTGGATGCCGATGCGGCCGCCGCCGAGCAGCGTCGCCGCACCCATGAAGACGTCCACCTTGTTCTTCTTCATCAGGAAGCCGACGCCCTTGTTCATCTTGTCCGCGACGCCGCGCGAGCGCTTGACGACGGCCGCGAAGTCGACCTGCACCTCGGACCCGTCGCCCATCGAGAGGCCGTAGTCGCCGAGGTGGCGCATCGTGCCGGCGACCTCGGCCGACTTCAGCAGCGCCTTGGTCGGGATGCAGCCGATGTTGAGGCAGACGCCGCCGAGCTTGTTCTTCTCGACGACGGCGACGCGGAGGCCGAGCTGGTGGGCGCGGATGGCGGCCTCGTAGCCGCCGGGGCCGGTGCCGATGATCGCGACGTCGTAGGGAGCGTTGGCCATGTCAGGGGTCGGGATGGGAGGTGCCGGACGTTAACCGCCGCGCGCGCGCGGGGGCCAGTCGGGGCGTTGAAGAGCGGGCGGAAAACGGCCGCGCCCCCGCGCCGCGTTCGCCATCCCGTAGGGGCTCAGCTTGCTGTGCCCGCCTTGCCGAATGGTGCTGGCTCGGGCGCGGGCACAGCGAACTGTGCCCCTACACCGATCACGTGCCGCGCGTCACATGGTGCGGCCGTTCAAAAAATGACGCCGACGCGGGCGGCGATCGTCACCGTCGTCTCGTCGCGGCCGACGAGCAGGCTCGGGTCGAGCTCGGCGTAGAGGCTCGTGTCGCGCAGCGGGATCGCGGTCCCGACGCCGAGGTGCAGCGTCGGGCCGCCGCCGGAGCCCTCGAGCGGGACGAAGCCGCCGAAGCCGCCCAGGACGTAGCGCAGGTTGCCGCGGCTCGGCAGCGTCACGATCACCGACGCCTGCGGGTTGAGCGTGTAGCGCGCGCCGGACGAGCCGTTGAAGACGTTGGCGAGCAGGCCGAGGTCGGCCGCGACCGAGAGGTCCGCGTTGACCGGCAGTGCGACGCGCCCGCGCAGGCCGAGTGCGAGCCCTTCGGGCAGCAGGTCCTGCCCGGGCAGCGCCCCGACGGCGTCGAAGCCGATGCCGAAGCGCGGCGGCGAGGCCTGCGCGCGGACGGGCGCGGCAAGAAGAACGAGGGCAACAGTGGTACCGAGGGCGAGCGTGCGGAACATGGCCGGGCGGGGCGGGTGGCGAGGGCATTCCCGATTCCGGCCGCACGTGCGCGCCGGCCGGTCACGCCCGAAACATACCGCGCGCCCCGATGGACTCCCCGACCACGCTCGACCCGACGACCGCCGGAGGTGACGGCGCCCCTGCGCCCCGCTTCGACCCGCAGCCCTTCGACCCGTCCGGGCAGTCCGGCGACCCGGCCGACTTCCTCCCGCTCGGCTCGGCCCCGCACGGCGTCACGAACGGCCACTACGACCCGGCCGCCTTCACCGCGCTCGACTTCTACCGCGTCGACGACCTGCTCACGGACGACGAGAAGGCCTTCCGCCAGGAAATCCGCGACATCGTAGACCGTGAGGTGTTGCCGACGATCGAGCAGCACGCGCAGGCGCTCACGTTCCCGCTCGAGGCCGCCCGCGCGCTCGCCCGCGCCGGCGCCGTCGGGCCGACGATCCCGGTCGAGTACGGCGGCCGCGGCATGTCCAGCGTCGCGTACGGGCTCGCGATGCAGGAGGTCGAGCGCGGCGACTCGGGCCTCCGCTCGTTCTGCTCCGTCATGGGCTCGCTCGTGATGTACCCGATCTTCCAGTACGGCTCCGAAGAGCAGAAGCGACACTGGCTGCCCCGGCTGGCGACGGCCGAAGCGATCGGCTGCTTCGCGCTCACCGAGCCCAACGTCGGGTCCGACCCCGGCGCGATGACGACGCGCGCTCGCCGCGACGGCGACGACGTCGTGATCACGGGCCACAAGCGCTGGTCGACCAACGCCTCCATCGCCGACGTCGCCCTGATCTGGGCGAAGGACGACGCCGGCGACGTGCGCGGCTACCTCGTCGAAACCGACCGGCCCGGCTTCTCCGCGCCCCGCCTCGGTGACAAGTGGAGCCTCCGCGCCGCCGTCACGTCCGAGGTCGTGCTGGACGACGTCCGCATCCCGGCTAGCAACATGCTGCCCGGCGTGAAGGGGCTCAAGGGCCCGCTGTCGTGCCTCACGCAGGCGCGCTTCGGCATCGCCTGCGGCGTCGTCGGGGCCGCGCTGGCGTGCTACGACGCCGCGATCCAGCACACGACGTCGCGCGAGCAGTTCGGGCGGCCCGTCGCAGGCCTCCAACTCGTCCAGAACAAGATCGCGGACATGCTCGCGGACATCACGAAGGCGCAGCTCATCGGCTGGCGCCTCGGCCGCATGAAGGACGCCGGCACGATGCGCCCGGCCCACGTCTCGCTCGCCAAGCGCGACAACGTCCGCATGGCGCTCGACGTCGCCCGCACGAGCCGGCAGCTGCTCGGCGGCAACGGCGTCCTCGGCGTCTTCCCGGTGATGCGCCACATGGCCAACCTCGAGTCCGTCGTGACCTACGAAGGCACGGACGAGGTGCACACGCTGATCCTCGGGCAGGAGGCGACGGGCCTCAACGCCTTCGGCGGCTGACGACTGCACGCGTCGGCGGCGCTCAGGCGGCGGCGCTCAGGTGGCGCCGACGAGGACGGCGTTGAAGCGGGCCTCGGCGTCCGTCGCGAGCGTCGCGGGCGTCGTCCCGCCCGATGGGCGCGTTTCGATGGCTGGGCCGAGCGCGGAGAGGTGGATCTCGCACGGGCCGGTGCGCGCGCACAGCCGCCACAGCGGCCCGACGAGCGTCTCGTGCTCCCACACGGCGTAGCCTGGCGGCTCGTACGTGAGCGCGACGAGCAGGATGTCGGCGTCGGCGTCCTGCGCCGTCTCGAAGGCGCCGTAGCGCAGCGGCATCACACCCGGACCGGGCCCGATCCCGCCCTCGGGCGCGAGGCACACGGGCAGCGGGCTCCGCGCGACGGCCGTCCGCATCGCGTCGCGCGCCTTCTCGCGGCTGTCGTCGCGCCCGCGGTTAACGTAGAGCGTCCCCATCGCCGTCGCCATCCAGCCGACGAACGGGATCCGGCGGATGCCCTGCGTCGCGAGAAATCGGACCGGCGTGACGGCCATGACCGCGATCGGGTCCAGCCACGCGAGGTGGTTGATGAACACGAACCCGCGGTGCGCGCGCAGGACGTCGCCGCCTCGTACGTGCAGCCGGATGCCGGTGATGGCGATGAGCACTCGGACAATCCCGACGGCGACGTACACGGCCGGCCGGATGCCGCGCACGTGGACCGGCACGAGCGCCGCCACGAGCATCACGACGCACCCGACGACGAGCAGGACCAGGACGCCGAGCACGCGGACGATGCCGATCAGCAGACCGAGCGGTCCGGGGCGGGGGAGACGGTCGAGCGTGGCGGGATCCATTGGCGCGAAGGTATCCGCGCCCTGCCGCGCGAGCGTGGTGCAGGCGGACTATGCGGGGCCCGAACGCCCTCGCCCGCGCGCAGACTCCTCCGGTCCCGCCGTGCATCGCCTGCGGTTCACGCACGCCGTGGGCCTGTCCCCCTCGGTTGAGCAGCCATCGGTTGAGCAGGGCCGCTACGTTCTCCGGGCTGACCCAGACGCACACCCAGAATCAACGTCATCCCGGCCTTGATCCGGGATCTCCTCGGCGTCGGTCCGTGCAGGGCCGGTCCATTTGAGCACGTCCGACCGTCCAGGAGATCCCGGCTCGGGGGCCGGGATGACCGAGCATCGAGGGCGTGTCGAAGAACGTAGCGGCCCTGCTCGGTTGAGGGGACATAGACGTCTACGCCGCCCAGGCTCCCGCCTGAGCACGCGACCCGTTGGGCGGCGTGGTGTTCTGAATCCGCCCGCGCCAAACCTGCCACGGGGTCGCCGCGTAGGTCCGGGCCACCCGTCCCGCACCGATGTCCCCGGACGCCGTCCTGCTTCTCTCCGGCCTGCTGCTCGTGCTCGGCATCGTGTCGAGCCGCTTCTCCGCCCGCCTCGGTATGCCCGTGCTGGTGCTGTTTCTGGGCGTCGGGATGCTGGCGGGCTCCGAGGGGCTCGGCGGCGTCGCGTTCGACGACTACCGGCTGGCCAACCGCATCGGCAGCGTCGCGCTCGCGCTGATCCTGTTCGACGGCGGGCTGCAGACGCCGTTCTCGTCGCTGCGGGCGGCGTGGAAACCCGCGCTCGCGCTGTCGACGCTCGGGGTGCTCGTGACGTCGGCCGTGACGGGGCTCGCCGCGGCGTGGATCCTCGGCCTGCCGATCCTGACGGGCCTGCTGCTCGGCGCGATCGTCGGCTCGACGGATGCCGCCGTCGTGTTCTCGGTCCTGCGGACGAGCGGGCTGCGCCTGCCCGAGCGCCTCGCGGCGACGCTCGAGGTCGAGAGCGGCTCCAACGACCCGATGGCCGTCTTCCTCACGCTCGGCCTCATCGCCGTCATCACGGGCACGGCGGCGTCGACGGGCGCGCTCGCGGTCCTGTTCGGGCTCCAGTTCGGCGTCGGGACGCTCGTCGGCGTGGGCGTGGGCATGGCGGCAGCGTGGGCGGTGAACCGCATCGAGCTGGAGCATGCCGGGCTGTACCCGGTCCTGGTGCTGGCGGTCGGGCTGCTGACGTTCGGGCTCGCGGCGGTCCTCGGCGGGAGCGGCTTCCTCGCCGTCTACCTCGCGGGCCTCGTGCTCGGCGAGGCCCCGCTCGTCGCGCGCCGCGGCATCTTCCTGTTCCACGACGCCGTCGCGTGGCTGAGCCAGATCGCGCTGTTCGTGATGCTCGGCATGCTCAGCTACCCGTCGCGTCTGCTCTCGGTCGCGGCGCCGGCGCTCGCCGTGGCGCTCGTGCTGATCGTCGTCGCCCGGCCGCTCGCGGTCGCGATGATCGCGGTCCCGTTCCGGTTCAAGCCGCGCGAGACGGGCTTCCTGGCGTGGGGCGGCCTCAAGGGGGCCGTCCCGATTACGCTCGCGACGTTCCCGCTGACGGCCGGCGTCGAGGGCGGTGTCTTCCTGTTCGACGTCGTGTTCTTCGTCGTCCTCGTGTCGGCGCTGACGCAGGGCTGGTCGCTGCCAGCCGTCGCTAAGTGGCTCGGGCTGGCCCTGCCGGCCGAGCCCCAGCCGCCGCTCTCGGTCGAGATCAACGCCCTGCGCCGCGTCGACGGCGACATCGTGGACTACACGGTCGCGCCCTCGGCCCGCGTCGCGGGGCAGACGCTGAACGCGCTCGCGTTGCCCGACGGCACGGCCGTCACGCTCGTCCTCCGAGGCGACGACGTCATCGTCCCGCGCGGCACGACGGCGCTGCGCCCCGGCGACCACGTCTTCGTCGCGATGCGGCGCAACCTGCAGCCGCTCATGGACCGCCTCTTCGACCCCGACGCCGAGACGCCGCCGCTCGCGGAGGGCCTCGCGCTCGAGTTCGTGGCCGAGAGCACGCTCGGGCAGCTGCACCGCTTTTTCGGCTTCCCGGGCCCGACGTGGTCTGAGACGCCGCTGCGCGAGTTGCTCGAGGCCGAGGCCGTCTCGCACCACGGCCCGTTCCGGATCGACGCCGGGACGACGCCCGAGCTCGTCCGTCTGACCGTCGAGCCGGAGCGCGTCCCCGCCGTCAGCGAGGCTGTCCCCGCCCCGTAGATTCCGCACATGCCCAGCACGCCCCGCTCCCCGGTCACGCCCGCCGTCGAGGACTTCCTGAAGGCGGTCTACGACGCCTCGCGCACCGAGCCCGCGTCCACGAAGGGCCTCGCCGACGCGCTCGGCATCGCCCCGCCGTCCGTGACGTCGATGGCGAAGAAGCTGGCCGAGGCGGGCCTCATCGACCACATCCCGTACCGCGGCGTCACGCTGACGAAGGCGGGCCGGCTCGTCGCCGTCGAGACGATCCGCCACCACCGCCTCATCGAGACGTACCTGCACCAGGCGCTCGGCGTCCCGTGGGACCGCGTCCACGACGAGGCCGACCGCTGGGAGCATGTGCTGTCCGAGGACGTCGAGGCGCGCATGGACGCCGCGCTCGGCTTTCCGACGCACGACCCGCACGGCGCGCCGATCCCGCCCGTCTCGCTCGTGTTCGAGGACGAGCAGGGCCCGCACCTCTCCGAGCTTCCGGCCGGCGCGCGCGCCCGCGTCGCCGAGGTGGACGACGACGACGGGGACGTGCTGCGCTACGTCGGGCAGCTCGGGCTGTACCCGCAGACGGAGATCGAGGTCGTCGAAGCCGCGCCGTACCGCGGCGGGCCGGTCACGGTGCGCCTCACCGCGGTCGAGGGCGACGCCCTGCGCGTCGTCGGGGACCGCGCGGCGACGGCCGTCCGGGTATCGGTGGTCTGACCCGACGGTCTAGCGCGCTGCGATCCCGACGGTCAGCTGGTTGCCTTCGACGGCCCAGGCGGTGTCGGGGAAAAGGGCCCGCGCGGGTGCCAGGTCCGGCAACACGGGCGGGAGGTGGATCAGGACGAGCCGCTGCGCGCCCGCCTCGGCCGCGATCACCGCCGCCTCCTCGGCCGAGCTGTGGACGCCAGGCAGATGCCCGGTCGCCTCGTGGACGAGCAGGTCTGCACCGCGTGCCAGCTCCACGACGGTCGTGCACGGCGACGTGTCGCAGGAGTAGGCCAGCACGGTGCCGTTCGCCTCGACCCGCAGCCCGATCGTCGGGACCGGGTGGACGACGGGGCTCGCGACGACGCGGAACGGGCCGCGCTCGAAGACCGGCGCGGCCTCCGTGGCCGCGATCTCGATGTACTCGATGGCCGGCATGCCGGACCAGCCGCGCGTGTCGAACAGCTCGTACAGGCCGCGAGCGACCTCGAGCGTGCGGGCGAGGCCGTAGACCGGGACCGGCGCCTGCCGGCCGAGCAACCACAGCTTCTCGACCAGAAGCGGGAAGCCCGAGAGGTGGTCCGGGTGCTCGTGCGTCAGCACGACGGCTTCGACGTCAGCCGGGGCGAGCCCGGCGCGCATCAGGCGGTGGACGGCGTCGCCGCCGCAGTCGACCAGGAAAAACGCGCCTTGAGCCTCGACGGCCAGCATCGTCGTCGTGCGGTCGGCCGAGGTGTGGGCGGAGCCGGTGCCCAGAAAATGGACGGTCATCGGTGGGGCGCTGCGAGGCCTCAGGATACCGCCGGTGACGGCCACTTCGGGCACCTACCGCTTCCGCGCGACGACATAGGTGCAGAGCGCGACGAGCGCGTCGCGCGCCTCGGAGGGCGGGAAGGCGGCGAGGCCGTCGGCGGCGTCGCTGGCGAGGGCCTCCATGCGGGCGCGGGCGTAGGCGGCCCCGCCGTGCTCGGTGACGAACCGGACGACCTCGACCGTCTCCGCCCGGCTCTTGCTCCGCTTGCGGACGATCCGGCGGATGCGCGTCCGGTCCGCCGCCGTCGCCCGGTCGAGCGCGGCGATGAGCGGCAGCGTCATCTTGCGCTCCTGCAGGTCCAGCCCGACCGGCTTGCCCGCGCTCGCGTCGGCGTCGTAGTCGAAGAGGTCGTCGCGGATCTGGAACGCCAGCCCCAGCGTCTCGCCGACGGCCGTCGCGCGCTCGACCTCGTCCGGCGTCGCGCCGGCACTCATCGCGCCGATGGCCATGCAGGCCGCGAGCAGGCTCGCCGTCTTGTCGGCGATGATGCGGAAGTAGGCGGCCTCGGTGGCGTCGAGGCGGCGGGCGGTCTCGATCTGGTAGAGCTCGCCCTCAGACATCCGCCGGACGGCCGTCGAGACGGTCGTCAGCAGGTCGACGTCGCCGGCGTCGAGGGCCAGCAGCAGGCCGCGGCTGAGCAGGTAGTCGCCGAGGAGCACGCCCACCTTGTTTTTCCAGAGCGCGTTGATGCTCGCCAGCCCGCGCCGCGTCTCGGCCTCGTCCACGACGTCGTCGTGGACGAGCGTCGCCGTGTGGAGCAACTCGACGAGCGCCGCGCCGCGGTAGCTCTTCTCGGTCACGCCGCCGGTCATCTGGGCCGCGAGCAGGACGAGCGTCGGGCGGATCTCCTTGCCCTTCTGGCGCAGGAGGTACTGCGTGACCGTGTTCAGCAACCGCACGTCCGAGTGCATCGCGCCGCGGAAGTGCGTGCGGAAGTGCGCGAGGTCGGCCTCGACGGGCGCGACGAGGGCCGCGAGGCCGGTTCGGCGGGCGGGCGGGGCGAGGGTGGCGGGCATACAGCAGCTTTCAGTCCGGAGTGAAAGCTAAACCCGGCCAGCTTCGGAAGGTTGCAAGGTTGAGAGGGCGTTGAGGATTGTCAGTCGGCCCGTGGGCGGGAGTCCGTCAGATCTTGTGGATACCACTCGACAAGACTGACAGAGCCATGCCCAGACCTATCGGCCACAGCTACGACTCCGACCTGACGGACTCCCACTGGGAACGTATCAAACCACTCCTCGACTGGCAA